>JACQUE010000124.1 GCA_016210425.1 Chloroflexota bacterium
CGGCCGCCCGCCACTCAAACCGATCCCATCAGATACCTGGGCCTGATCACCCTTGGAGAAAAAGCTCACTGACAAAATCGCTGAACACTTAGACTGACAGAATCCCTGGACAACGACACACCCTCCCAGCTTCGCTTGACAGCGTTATCCCCCTTCTGCGAGAATCGAGGCAGCGTGTGTTGGGATATTCTCCACCTAGCAATCCGTGGCCCTCAGGAGTTACCGATATGCCATTGGCGAGTATCGAGGAATCCGTCAAAGACTTTCAGGAAGGCAAGTTTGTAATAATCGTCGATGACGAAGACCGGGAGAACGAGGGTGATCTCTGCATCGCCGCTGAGAAGGTAACCCCGGAAGCCATTAACTACATGGCGAAGCACGGCCGCGGGCTCATCTGCATGCCGGTAATCGGACAGCGGCTGGACGAGCTTGAGATACCGATGGCCGTCGAGAACAATACGGCCCCCCTGGGCACCGCGTTCACCGTCTCCGTCGATGCCCTCAAACATGTAACTACGGGGATATCCGCCCACGACCGCGCCGCCACCATCAAGGCCATCCTCGATCCTGCCACCAAGCCCCATGACCTCGCTCGCCCCGGTCACATGTTTCCCCTTCGGGCGCGCGAGGGTGGAGTCCTTGTGCGTGGCGGCCAGACCGAGGCTGTAGTGGACCTGGCCTCCCTCGCCGGCCTCTACCCTGCCGGCGTCATCTGCGAGATCATGAGCGACGATGGCACAATGGCGCGTATGCCTCAGTTGGAGAAGTTTGGCGCAGCAGAGGGCATCAAGATAATCAGCGTCGCCCAGCTCATCGCCCACCGCCGGCGCACTGAGAAGCTTGTTCAGCGTGTAGCGGAGGCATCGCTTCCGACTCGCTTCGGTGAGTTCCGCGCCGTTGCCTACCGCAGCACCATCCAGCCCTACAGCGGCGACGAGCACGTGGCCCTCGTCTTGGGCGACGTAGCCACCGATGAGCCGGTGCTGGTGCGCGTCCACAGCCAGTGCCTGACCGGCGATGTCTTCCGCAGCATGCGCTGCGACTGCGGCGACCAGGTTGACCTAGCGCTTACTGCTATTGCCGCCGAAGGGCGCGGTGTATTCGTGTACCTGCGTCAGGAAGGCAGGGGCATAGGCTTGCACAATAAGATCCGTGCCTACGCGCTGCAGGACCAGGGTATGGACACCGTCGAGGCGAACCAGGCCCTCGGCTTTCCGGCTGACCTGCGCGAGTATGGCATAGGGGCGCAGATGCTTCAGGACCTTGGCGTGCGCCGCCTGCGTATCCTTACCAACAATCCGAAGAAGATGGCCGGCTTCGACGGTTACGGCATGGAGATCATCGAGCAGCTTCCTCTCATCGCCCCAATTAACGACAAGAACCGGCGCTACATGGAGACCAAGCGCGACAAGATGGGCCACATTCTAGGCAGGGAGGCGAAGAAGTGAGCCGCAACTACGAGGGGGCCCTGGACGGGAAGGGGCTGCGCATCGCCCTGGTGGTCTCCCGCTTCAACAGCTTCGTCACGGGTAGGCTCCTGGATGGCGCGAGGGATGCCTTGCTTCGCCACGGCGTCTCCCCCGAAGATATCGACGTTGCGCGCGTGCCCGGCTGCATGGAGATCCCGCTGGCGGCCAAGAAGCTGGCCGAGAGTCGCCGCTACGCTGCCGTCGTCGCTCTGGGAGCCGTCATCCGCGGCGAGACCCCCCACTTCGAGTACGTGGCCAGTGAGGCCAGCAGCGGCATTACCAGTGCCAGCCTGGAGACTGGGGTCCCTATCCTCTACGGCATCATTACGGCCGACAACTCGGAGCAGGCCATAGAGCGCGCCGGCATTAAGTCGGGCAACAAAGGCTACGATGCCGCAGTGGGTGCCCTTGAGATGGCCAACCTGCTCAAGGCGATTGGGGAGGAGTAAGTTATCCTCGGCTCGCTCGCTTTTGATTGGGCGGCGAGGCGCATCAGATGATCTTGTAGACCTTGTCGCCCCGGCGCACCCGGTCCGGCACCTTTATGCCGATGGAGTCCCCAGGCTTGGCCTCCTGCACGTTCTGCCTGTCGATCTGCATCGAATCTACAGGCATCTCCAGGTCGGTCGTGTGGCCTTTGATGTGGATCCTGTCGCCCACCTTGAGAGGCGCGTTGAGGTCGATGCCGGCCACCACGACATGCGAAAAGTAGTCGCTTACAACTCCGATCTCCTCCTCCGGCATGGTCCACCTCCTTAGGGTTGTCATCCTCCATCGGGGTCTAATGGCGCAGACTGGATAGCCTGGATGAAAGGACTTGCCAAGGTCTTACATATAAGTATAGGGCAGACACACAAGCCCGTCCATCGTAGCTAGGGCTGTATCTCGCGGTCATGCTCGTGCCAGGCCGCCTCAACGAGCGCCATGAGCCCGCCGGAGACCAGGGAATGCCCGCCCAGAACTATGGGGATCGGGGCTGAGAGCGCGGCTTCCGTGAACTCCCTGACCCACGGATGCCGAACTGCCGAGGGGCGGCCCAGGTCGGAGAGGAAGCGGTCAGGACGGCTGACGTGAAGGTGGAAGTGGTTGAAGATGACTCGGCTGTCGATGAAGGCTGCGTCCCCCAGCTCAGCCAAATGCCGGAAGAACCTGGTGGGACCGACCTGCTCCAGGTGGAAGCCCAGTAGGGAGCGCACCTCCCCACGCCCCACTCGTCCCTCGGCCTCCATGCCGCGCTCCTCCGCGAAAACCCGGACGCGGCAGGCCGTCTGCGATTCCAGGTAGGCCCACACCTGACTGCTTACCCGTCCGGCCACCAACAGATGCTTATCAGGGTCGGTGAAGACGGCGCAGGCGGCCCTGAGCGAAGATGTGTCTAGCGGCAAAGATGCCAACAGTTCCCCCGTCCGAGGGCCGATGTTTGGGTGGAGCGACAGGATAGCCAGGTCCAACGGTGAGTCTACATCCATCAGCGTTGTTGCGCTGCGCGGCAACTCCACCGGCGTCAGCTCTGCCTCGAGTCTAAGCGCTTGAGCAAGGGGGTTGTCGCGTTCGGGGAGGGTGATGGACTCGATGGCTAAGCCGGGCGTGAAGGCGACGATGTCTGAGGAGAAGATATTGTTGGCGATGACGAGGCGGTCTCCTGAAGAGAGCTGGCGGACAATGGCCAGCAGTTCCTGCTCGGAGAGCAGCGGCCCCGCGCCGCCGCCGACGTAAAAGGGGCGCTCTAGACGATGGCGGCGGATGATGTCGCGGAGGCACTCGCCGAAGTGAAAGGGGGAGCCGGTCCTTTCAATAATCACTGTGGAGGGCAGTCGGGACGCTAGTTCGGCGTCGTCGGTGGCAACGATCATCTTCTGGAAGGCTGCGCATCGTTCGGCGCGCTGGATGAGGTCCAGGGTGATGGCGCGATGGGCCGCGGCTACCATTGCCTCAAGGGAGTGGGAGCCACCAGCTCCGACGAAGGCCAGCAGCGCCGGCCCTTTGACCGTTGACGCTCGCGTCATGCCCCCTGCTTAGATCGGCACGGGCGCTTGAACGCCATCACTTCCACCTTGTCCAAAAGCGCTTCTACGTCCCGTCGGGAGCAGGGGCGGATGCCCGGCGAGATGTAGGTGGCTGCGCCGGCGGCCGTTCCCAGGCGGAGCCCCTCAGAAAGCGATCCGCCCCGCTTGAGCGTCATGACCACGCCGGCCACGAAGGCGTCACCGGCGCCCACGGCGCTCGTGCCTGTGATGCGGGGGGGCGTCGCCCGCCAGACACCCTCGTCGTTCACGCCGACGCATCCTCTCGCCCCCATGGTAACGATGACGGTCGGCAGGCCTCGGGAGTGGAGCTTGCGGGCGGCGCTGATTATGCTGGCGTCGCCGCGCACTTCCCTCGCCAGGAGACGTTCCAGCTCTCGGCGGTTTACCTTCACTAGGTCGGGGCGGGCCTCTATGCCCAGTGAGAGGGCGCTCCCGTCGGCGTCCAGCGTGGTGCGGGCGCCGACGGCCCTGGCGAAGGCGATGATGCGGGCGTAGATATCGGGCTCGATCAGCGGTGGGATGCTGCCCGCGATGACGAGCCAGTCCCCGTCTTTGATGTGTCTCTTCAGGCGGATGAAGAGTTCGTCAACACTGCGATGGGCCGTCTCCGGCCCCCGGTCGCTGAGGATGGTGTGGTTGGTGCTCTTATGGTCGATGATGGTGATGTTAGTGCGTGTCTGGCCTCTGGTGTGAACGAAATCGCAGAAGATCTCCTGGTTCTGCAGCGTGTGCTCTATGTAACGCCCGATGCCGCCGGCCAAAAACCCCAGGGCCACAGTCTCCTCGCCCAACTCCTTGAGCATACGCGAGACGTTGATCCCCTTGCCGCCCGGCTCGGTGCGGCTGGCCAGCACCCGGTTCGTGTCGTTAAGGACCAGCTTCTCGATCTCGAAGGTCTGGTCAACCGCCGGGTTCAGCGTCACTGTGTAGATCATGAGTCAGCGCTCGTTTACTAGTGCTATCGCCCCTGGAAGTGGGGCTCTCGCTTCTCCCGGAAGGCCGCCGCCCCCTCCACTCGGTCCTGCGTCTGCCCGACGATACCCTGCGCCCATGTCTCCTGGATGATCTGCTGGCGCAGGATAGCCTCCGAGCTCCAGCGTGTCACTCGCTTCATCAGCTCGATGGTCACCGAGGGCCCGCTTGCGATGCGGTTCGCCAGCTCATAAGTGGCCTCCATCAACTGATCATGGGGCACTACCTTGCTGACCAGGCGGATGCGCTCGGCCTCATGGGCGTCGATCATATCACCAGTGTACATAAGCTCCAGCGCCTTCGAAAGACCAACGTGGAGCGGAAGTAGGAAAGTCGCACCTGAGTCGGGCACGAGGGCGCGACGGACGAATATGCAGGAGAAGCGGGCAGCCTCGGAGGCGATGCGGATGTCGCAGGCCATCGCGTAGCTGAATCCCGCGCCCACGGCCACACCGTTTACGGCGGCGATGGTCGGTTTGCCGAGGCCGTATAGGCTTGTCGTTATCTTACCGAAGCGGGCGAAGGGCTCCATGAGATCGTTGCGACCTTCGGGCTCCAGTTCATCGTTGGGCCCTTGAGATGGGGTCTGGTCGGCGCCGGAGCAGAATCCTCGACCGTTGCCGGTTAGCACCAGCACCTTGGTGGCGTCATCGGTCGCCACGTCCGCCAGAGCGTGCGCCACCTCCTGGCAGAGCCGCTGGCTCAAGGCATTCAGCTTGTCGGGGCGGTTCAGTGTGAGTGTGGCGACGCCATCCTTCTTCTCCAGGATGATGTTGCGGTACTCCATCAGAAGGGCAACCTCCGTTATTAATACCACAGGATCAAGCTTGTTTATCATACTATCTGATCTGGCGCTGTCAAGGCAGGTTGACCGGTGGAGAGGCGGACTGCTAGTCTGGAGCTGAAAAGGGTTGACTATGGCAAGCAGGACAGGAGTCGCGAACCTTCCCCTGCACTACGGCGCCGCTCCGCGTTGGCTCTTCGAGCGCATGACGCTGCTGGCGCGCCAGATCGCACTGGTGGTGGTCGAGGAGCAGGGACCGATGGCGCTGCTGGAGCGCCTGGCGGACCCCTTCTGGTTCCAGGCCTTCGGCTGCGTCCTGGGCTTCGACTGGCACTCCAG
>JACQUE010000133.1 GCA_016210425.1 Chloroflexota bacterium
GCCGAGATCCTGGACGCCGTCAAACGGGCTCCTTCGGAGAAGGTCATCATCCTGCCCAACAACGAGAACATCGTCATGACGGCCCGCGAGGCTGCCGCCGCGTCGGGCAAGCAGGCCGCCGTCATCCCTACGCGCAGCATCCCTCAGGGTATCTCGGCCCTCATCGCCCTCAAGCCGGACGCGTCACTTGAGGGGAATGCCTCTACGATGGAGGCGATGGCGGGCACCGTCCAGACGGGCGAGATAACCTCGGCGATACGGGCGGGCCGCTCCGGCGAGGTGGCCTTCGAGGCGGGCCAGAGCATCGGCATCCTGGACGGGGAGCTGATCGCCGCCGCCGATAGCCATGTTGACGTCTTCCGGCATCTCCTGGAGCGGATGCAGGCCCAGGAGAAGAGCCTTCTCTCCATCTATTGGGGCACCGATGCCAGCCCGACCGAGACTGAGCGCATGTTGTCCTACGTGAAGCAGCGCTACCCGTCGCTGGAGGTTGAGGTCGTCGAGGGCGGGCAACCGCACTACCCCTACATCATCTCCATCGAATAGGCGGGTGCCCTATGTCCGTCAGCATCGTCACCGACAGCACATCCGACATCCCGAGCGAGATAGCGCGCGAGCTGAGTATAACTGTCGTGCCGCTGAAGGTGCACTTTGGGCAGGAGGTCTACCGCGACCGGGTGGACATCAGTGAGGAGCAGTTCTTCGAGAAGCTTCCCCAGAGTCCGGCCCTGCCCACGACCTCCCAACCCTCCGCAGGTGAGTTCGCCGAAGCCTACCGTTTCCTCGCCGGCCAGTGTGACGCCATTATCTCCATTCACGTCTCGGCTAAGCTCAGTGGCACCTACAACTCGGCTGTACAGGCGCGGGAGATCGCGGCAACGGGGGCACGCATCGAGGTCGTGGACTCCGGTACAACCTCGATGGCCCTCGGCCTCCTGGCGATGACCGCCGCCCGCGCGGCACAAGCAGGAGCCTCCTGCGACGATATCCTTGCCCTTCTACGGCGGCGCATGCCCAAGACTCACCTCTTTCTCTTCCTGGATACGCTGACCTACCTGGCCAAAGGGGGGCGCATCGGCAAGGTGCAGGCCTTCCTGGGCTCGGTCCTCAGCTTCAAGCCGCTCATCGCTTGCCGTGGGGGGGAGCTCATTCCCGTCGGACGGCCACGGACGCGCGCCCGCGCCATCGAGAGCCTGTACGAATACGCCCACTCGCTGCCCGGCATCGACGAGATGGCGGTTGTGTACAGCAGTACTCGCGACGAGGCGGAGGCCTTGGCCACCCGCTTGACCGACATCTGCCCCCGTGAGCGCATCCACGTCTGCCGCGTCGGCCCCGTGCTGGGCGTTCACGTTGGGCCTGGCGCCCTGGGCGTTGCCATCATGGAGCGCGATGCCCAGTAGGAAGGACGCCTGATGGACCTCCGCTACGAGGAGCTTACGTACGAAGAGCTGGCGCAGGCCGCCAGAGAGAACTACCTGGTGGTGCTGCCTGCCGGTTGCACGGAGCAGCAGGGGCCGCATCTGCCCGCGAACGCCGACACCTTCCTCCTCACCCTCAACCTCACCAACGCTGCCAAGAAGCTGCGTGAGGAGGGGGTCAACGTGCTGCTGCTGCCGGCCCTGCCGTATGGGCCTGCCTGGGAACATATGGCCTTCGGCGGCACTATCAGCATCTCGTACGAGACGCATATCCGCATCGTAACGGAGATCCTGGATAGCCTAGTACAGCAGGGCTTCCGTCGCCTCGTCGTCGCCGAAGCCTGCGGTGGCCATCACCTCCATCCTGCCGCCATGGAGGCGCGCTACCACGCCCGGCAAGCGGGCAAGTCGGTGGCTATCTGGCGTATCCCTGCTGGCGGGCGTGCTTGGCGCCCCCTTCTTAAGGAGGCCTTCGGCTACATGCCCCGCGACTTCCACGCCGGTGCGCTTATGACCTCCATCTACATGTACGCCCGCCCCGAGGCGGTGCGCAGAGACAAGCTGGGCAAATGGGACCAGGGTTCTATAGACTCGATGCTGGCCTGGTTTACGGAGGAGACAAGCCCAAACGGCAGCGGCGATCCATCCGGCGCAAGCGCTGAGGCAGGCGAGAGACTAGCCTCCCTCCTCTGCGAGTGGTACTATGGACACCTGAAGCGAATGGCTACCCTGGCGATCCCTGGCGATTAGCATTGCTCCCCGCAGTGGAAGCCCCAATACAGTTCTCCTTTTGTGATGTTGCCGCAGGCCGATATAGACCAGCTCAAGAAGATCCTCCAACACGAGGGTAGGACCGGCTACCGAGACAGCGCCGTTGTCGGCGGCCTGGACGGCTACCTGCGCCGCTGGGCTGAGCGCAGCCTGGCCGCTGAGCCCGCGCTGCGCCGGCTTATCTCGCACCATCGCCTGCAGGATGGCGCCTACGGGCGACTTGATACGGAGGAGCGACGCGAGTGGGTGGCCTCGCTGCTGAGTTCGCTCTCCAACCCTAACGGGGTTATGAAGGCGGACTCGAAGGCTGAGTCTCCATCTGCTCTAAAGCGACCCGCCACGAAGGCTAAGCCTAGGCCGATGGCCGGCAGCAAGCAAGCCGGCGCTAAGCTCAGGGCTGCGAAAGCACCATCTGCCAAAGCCGCTTTGGTGCGCAAGCCCAGGGCCGCTTCGCCCGCCCTGACCGGCCCGGTCACCATCCACAGC
>JACQUE010000129.1 GCA_016210425.1 Chloroflexota bacterium
GCCATCCATAGGCCGCCGCCTCGCCTGGGGGAGCACAACACGGACGTGCTGGGCGAGCTCGGCCTGACCGCCGATGATGTAGAGCGATTGCGGGCTATCGGAGCTATCTAAATAGGGGTAGGAGCGAGCCGTGAGATTCTACGAGCATGAGGCTAAGTCGCTGCTGGCGAAGCAGGCCATCCCTGTGCCGCAGAGCGTTCTCGTCAGCGACGCTCAAGAAGCGCGACGGGCCGCCGAGAGCCTCGGGTCGCCGGTGGTGCTGAAGGCGCAGGTGCTGAGCGGCGGGCGCATGAAGGCGGGCGGCGTCAAATACGCGGATACGGCGGATGAGGCGGAGGCTGCGACGCGGGAGATCATGGGGCTGGAGATCGGAGGCCTGAAGACCGTCGCCATCCTGGTCGAGCGCAGGGTACGGGTTGCCCAGGAGTACTATCTTGCCGTGACCTACGACCCTGTCGCCAAGCTCCCTGTCGCAATCTTCAGCAGCGCAGGCGGCATCGACATCGAGGAGGCGGCTGAGCGCATGCCGGAGAAGGTGGCCCGGGGCAACTTCTCGTCATTGACGCCCTTCACGGACTACGTGGTCAAGGAGCTGATAGCCTCGCTCAACGTACCTGGAGCCGATCTGTCGCGCCTGACGGCCATCGCCTCGCGCCTGGCGCAGCTCTTCCTGCGCTATGACCTGACGCTGGCGGAGATCAACCCCCTGGCGAAGCTCGGCGACGGGTCTTTCGTCGCGCTGGACGCCCATGTCGACCTGGACGACGAGGCCATCGGCCGGCAGCAGGCGCTTCTGAAAGAGATGGGAATCTCGCCGGAGGGCCGCGAGGGCCGCCCTAGCACCGCCTTTGAGCTGGAGGCCGCGGCCATCGACAGGAGCGACCACCGGGGTGTCGCCGGCCGCGTCGTCGAGTTCGGCGGCTCGCTGGGGCTCATCATCGGTGGCGGCGGCGCCAGCCTCACCGCCTTCGACGCTGTCCGCAAGTACGGCGGAAACCCCGCCAACTACTGTGAGATCGGAGGCAACCCTTCAGTGGGCAAGGTGGCGGCTCTGACCAAGCACATCTTGAGCAAGCCCGGCACGGATAAGATCGCTATCATCATGAACGTAGTCAACAACACGCGGGTGGACCTGGTGGCGCGCGGCGTGATAAAGGGGGTCGTTGAGGCCGGCTACGACCCGGCGGAGAAGGTGGCCATCTTCCGCATACCGGGCGCCTGGGAGGAAGAGGGCTTCCGCATCCTGCGCAAGTACGGCGTGGAGTATCTGGACCGGACGGCGTCGATAGACCAGGCGGCCAAGCGGGCCGTCGAGAAGACGGCGCGGTAGGAGGAGGGGCATGTCGATCCTGGTAGATAAAGAGTCACGGATCATCGTCCAGGGCATAACCGGGCGCGAGGCCGTCTCCTTTGTCGCCGATTCCCTGGGCTACGGAGCAAAGATCGTCGGCGGCGTGACGCCGGGCAAAGCAGGCATGGACGTGCACGGCGTGCCCGTCTACAACTGTGTGCGTGACATAACGGGGAAGGAGCGGGTAGACATCGCCGTCATCTCCGTGCCGCCCGCCTTCGTTAAGGACGCCGCCTTCGAGGCCCTGCAGAACGGCGTGCCGCTAATTGTCGTGATCACCGAGCGAGTCGCCCGAGCGGACGTGGTGCAGGTGTTGGAGCTGGCGCGGCAACGGGGCGCCCGGGTCATCGGGCCGAACACGATGGGGCTCATCAGCCCGGGCAAGTCGAAGGCAGGCTCCGTGGGCGGGCCGCCCCAGGACGCGCGCAAGGCCTTCGTGCGCGGCCCCGTGGGGATCATGTCGCGCAGTGGCGGTATGACAACGGAGATAGCGAACCTTCTGACGCAGAATAGGCTGGGACAGAGCACGGCCATCAGCGTCGGCGGCGACCCTATCATCGGCTCGACATTCGTGGAGCTCCTGCCCCTCTTTGAAGCAGACCCGGAGACGAAGGCCGTCGTCCTCTTCTGCGAGCCGGGCGGCAGCATGGAGAAGCCGCTCACCGATTACATCAAGGCCAACGGGACCAGGCTGCCCATCGTTGCCTTCATCGCCGGACGCTTCGCCGACGCCATGCCGGGAGTCCGCTTCGGCCACGCCGGCTCCATCGTGCAGGGCAAGCAGGACACGGCGGCGGCCAAGGTGGAGCTCTTCCGCGAGGCGGGCATCGCCGTGGCCGAGGAATTCTCGGAGATCGCGACTATCTTGAAGGAGAGGCTGGGGGATGGGAAGCATGTTTATTGAGCTTAAGATCGATATCGACCGCTGCCGCGCGGGCCAGCCGTGCCGCGCCTGCATCGAGAGCTGCCCCGTCGACATCTTCGTTGCCACCGACGGCCTGGCTGCCGTTGTCGCCGATAATCAGGATGAGTGCACCCTCTGCGACCTGTGCCTCCAGCGTTGCCCGACCGAGGCGGTGACGTTGACTAAACTGTACTAGGAGGCAACCCCAAGCTCCGCCCCCATTCACGGACCGGGTTGTTGTTCCCCCATCTTGTTGTCAAGCCGCGACATCCGGATGTATGCTTACAGTTGGCGGCATTTATTAATTATTTAGGAATATGGAGTAAGCCCAGGTGAGACCCAGCGCCCCTTTCAAAAGGGTCCTTATTGCCAACAGGGGCGAGATTGCGGTGCGAATCATACGCGCCTGTCGCGAGATGGGCATAATCGCAGCCGCCGTTTACAGCGACGCCGACCGCGATGCCCTCCATGTCCAACTCGCTGACGAGATCTACCCCCTGGGGCCCTCGTCACCGGAGGAGAGCTACCTCAACGCCGAGAAGGTCCTGGCCATCGCCCGCCGCGCCGGGGCCGATGCCATCCACCCCGGCTACGGCTTCCTTTCCGAGAACCCGGCCTTCGCCGACGCCTGCTCGGCACAGGGCATTGTCTTCATCGGGCCGTCTGCCGATAACTTGCGATCGGTGGGCAACAAGGTCGCAGCCCGTCAGGTGGCCCAAGAAACAGGCGTGCCCATCGTGCCGGGCTCTGTCGCTAACCTCAATGGGCGCGGAGAAGCGGCCGCCATCGCGAGGGCAGTGGGCTATCCGGTGTTGCTTAAGGCGGCGGCGGGAGGTGGCGGCAAGGGTATGCGCATCGCCCACAACGAGGAGGTGCTGGAGCACGCCATCAGCGAGGCCGCCGGCGAGGCGAGGCGCGCCTTCGGCAACCCCAGCATCTACGTCGAGAAGCTGGTGCGGGCCCCTCGCCATATAGAGGTGCAGCTCCTGGCCGATAACTACGGCAACATCGTCCACCTGGGGGAGCGCGACTGCAGCATCCAGCGCCGCTACCAGAAGATCGTCGAAGAATCGCCTTCGCCGGGAGTCGACGCGGAGATGCGGCAACGGATAACGGAAGCGGCTATTCGCATGGCCCGCGGCGTCAGCTACCGGAACATAGGGACCGTCGAGTTCCTTGTCGACGGCAGCAACTTCTATTTCCTTGAGGTGAACCCTCGCTTGCAGGTGGAGCACCCGGTGACGGAGTTCGTGACGAGCGTGGACATTGTGAAGGAACAGATACTCATTGCGGCCGGAGAGCGCCTGCGCCTGCGGCAGGAGGATATCGTCAGCAGAGGCCACTCTATCCAGTGCCGCATCTACGCCGAGAACCCCTTCGAGAACTTCATCCCCGCGTCCGGAGTCGTGCAGGCGATCCGGCATCCGGGTGGCCCCAGCGTCCGCATCGACAGTGGGGTCCAGGATGGCAGCAGCATCCCCATGGAGTACGACGGGCTGCTCTCGAAGGTTGTGGTCTGGGGCAAGGACCGGGATGAGGCCATCGCCAGGATGAGCCGGGCCCTGGACGAGTACAAGATCCTGGGCGTCTTCACCACTATCCCATTCAAGCGCTTCGTGGTGAAGACCGACCTATTCGCATCGGGCCGGTTTGACACCCACTTCATCAGCAACGTCTGGGCGGACTGGATAAAGCACGCCAAGGCCATGGGTATGATACCATCGCCGGTGGCGGAGACGGCGACCGACATCCGCCCTGTCACGGCAGGATCGCCGCTCTCTCGGAGAGAAGAGATGGCGCCGTGGCGTGTAATGGGTATGTTCTCGGCGGTGCGGCGCTAGCTAGAACTCCAGGCCCGGCTGGCCCTTGATCCCATTTCGGTAGGGGTGTTTGATCTCCCGCATCTCCGTCACCAGGTCGGCGAAGT
Organism: Chloroflexota bacterium; assembly: GCA_016210425.1. Classification (GTDB taxonomy): domain Bacteria; phylum Chloroflexota; class Dehalococcoidia; order JACQUE01; family JACQUE01; genus JACQUE01. The sequence continues at coordinate 4,183 of JACQUE010000129.1, forward strand.
CGAGGAGATCCTGGGAGGCGTCGCGGCCGGTCAGGATGACGTGGAGCCCCTCGGGACGGTGGCCCAACACCTCCTTGACCTCCTCAAGCGATAGCCAGCCATAGTTCAGCGGGTAGGTTATCTCGTCCAGGGCGATGACGTCGTACGCCCGCGAATTTATCTTCTCCTTGCAGATCTCCCAGCACTGCCGGGCGTAGGCCTTGTCCTTCTCCTGGTCCTCCGAGCGCCAGGTAAAGCCGTCGCCCAGGGGGACCACCTCGATGCCCATCTTGCGGGCGGCTCGGTGCTCGCCGTAGTTGCTGGTGGTCGCCTTGATGAACTGGAGCATACAGACTCTCAACCCGCGCCCCCAAGCCCTGATGAGCGTGCCCAGGGCGGCGGTCGTCTTGCCTTTGCCGTCGCCCGTGAAGACCAGCACCAGCCCGACCCGCTCCCGCAGCCTCCGCTCGAAGGCAGGCTTCTTCTCCCGCGACTCCGCCGCCGCGGATTCAGCCTCGTTTACCATCCGAAAGTATCCTTTCCACAATCTCCAGCAGGTTGGATGTAGTCGCGGTGTCGGCCCTTGCTGCAAGCGCCGAATAACGGCTAGTCGCCGCCCCGCTTGTGTAGTCGCGCTCCGCGATGGGCCGATCCTCAAGGAGAACCAAATTCCGCGCGCACGCCGCTGCCTCCAGGTTAAGTAGGTTGCCCGTGCCGAAGGGGATGTCGCACAGGACGACGCAGTCCGCTTCGGCGATGAGGCGGCAGTGCTCCCGGTGGCTCGCCTGGTCGATGGCGCTGAAGGCGGGGATCGCGATTGCCTGTATCGCCAGCATGCCCGCCACGTTGTGGTCGGTATCGCCCTCGCCGAGGGGCCCGGCCGTAAGTTGGTAGCCGGCGCTCTGCAACAGGTACATGATGCGCGCGCCCCTTCCGCCGCCGGCGATGACGTGGACCCGTCCCTTGGCTGCGGTGCCAGCCGGGGCCGTGCCCGGCGCCAGGATGCTCAGGACCAGGGAGCCCGTCAGCGGGTCGGTTGAGATAGCGGCCTCCACGCCGAACGCCTCCCTGATGTTTCCGGGAACGAGCACCTCCGTCGCTGTCCCTTCCGCCAGGACGTGTCCGCGATGCAGCAGGACCAACCGATCGCAGTAGCGGGCGGCCAGCGGCAGGTCGTGGATGGCGGCGATGGCGGTCAAGCCGCTCGCGGTAAGGACGCGCACCAGCTCCAGCACCTGTATCTGGTGGTGGATGTCCAGGTTGGCCGTGGGCTCGTCCAGCAGCAGCAGGCATGGCTCCTGCGCCAGGGCGCGGGCGATGAGCAAGCGCTGGCGCTCGCCGCCCGATAGGGTCGAGACGGGGCGCTCAGCGAACTGGCTCGTCTCCGTGAAGGCCATCGCCTCCTTCGCCAGGCGAATATCTGTGTCTCCCTCTAGCTGGAAGCGCCCCAGGTGCGGGTAGCGCCCCATCAGCACCATCTCCAGGGAGGTGAACCCCTGGTCTGCCGGGCTGCTCTGGGGCACCTGAGCAACCAGCCGAGCGATCTCCTTCGGCCCCAGTTCGGCCAAGGCGCGTCCCTCGAGGTGGACTGTCCCTTCCGTGCCTGCCAAGATGCCGGAGATGGCACGCAGGAGCGTCGTCTTGCCTGCGCCGTTCGGACCTATGAGCCCGATGAACTCGCCTTTGCGAGCGCTCAGGCAGACGCCGCTCAACAGGCGAGCAGCCTGCACCCGGAAGCCGACATCAACTGCCTCCAGACGCCGCTTGGTGCCCTCTGTACCAGTTTCTTCTGGCATCTCCGTCTCTCAGGCCGTCCCTTTATTCTACACCAGCGCCGTCTACCACTGGTACTTGAAATCCGGGAACTCCATGCCCGCGAAGTCCTTGGGGTAGAGCAGCCTGGCCAGCTCTTCGACGCCCCGCACGTTCCAGTGTGAGAGGGTGTCTATGTAGCGGAAGTTGATGGTGAAGACCTGATTGTTCTTGATGGCGGGCACCTCGCTCAGCGCCGAGTTGCCGAGGATATCCTGTTTCACTTTGGCCGCGTCTTCGTCCTGGATGATCAGCATGTCGGGCCGCATCTGGACGATAGACTCAATCCCGATCTGCTTGAAGCCTTTGAGTCCCGCCTCCGCCGCGGCATTTACGCCTCCCGCCAGGCGGATAATGCCATCGATGCTAGTGTCCGAGCCCGGCACATAACCACCGCTCATCAGGTACAGGACGTGCTTGCGCTCCGACGTCTGCTTCTTGCCTATGATGGCCGCCACCCGGTCGAGCCGCGCCCGCACTTCCCGGACCAGCTTCTCGCCGCGTTCCTCCTCTCCATAGATGTAGGCGAGGAAGCGGATATTGTCCGCATAGGCCTCCACGGACGAGCTTATATCCGATTGCACCACCGTTAAGCCTGCCTTCGTGAGCTGTTGCACCAGCTCCGGCTTCGTGAACTCATCGGCCACGACCAGGTCGGAACCGGTTGCGATGATAGCTTCAGCCTCCCGCTTAACACGGTTCGGGATACCTTTGACGATTTCAGCGACATTGGAGTAGTGGGAATCGGCGCTGACGGCCCCGACGGCGATTACACGCTTGGGCTCGACCAGGGCGAAGGTGATCTCGTCGTAGCCAAGCGACAGCGTCAGCAGGCGCACCGGCTTCGCCTTGACCACGACCTCGCCGTTCATCCCGATGGCCCTGCGAGGCCAGGAGTGGTTAGTGGCATCCGCTATCTTCGTGGCCCACTTTGCC
>JACQUE010000143.1 GCA_016210425.1 Chloroflexota bacterium
CCTCAAGGGGGTTCAAGGTAGCCTTCGGGGAATACTAATCAGGGGGACACCCCCTGAAACCCCCGGCAAAGGGGCTGGGCCCTTTGCAATCCTCACTCTACCTCTATGTGTCGCCTTGAGCCGAAGGCGAAGGGCCCGGCTTGTGTTCCTACGAACGCCCGTCTAATGGCAGGCCGGATTCTTCGCTACGCTCAGAATGACAGGGTTGGCGATGGAAAGGCTTCACCCCCTGCGCTCCCTGTTTTCGACACGCTCACCTACGATGGGGTTGTCCGTGTCTATCAGGCGATGATTATCTAGCCTATCGGTTATTTTCGCACTTGTCAAGGCTTTTGGCATTGTTTCTACGTATTCTCCCGTCAAAACATGCTAATCCTTGACACCGGAAGCGGCCGATGGTATAAATGAAGCAACCCAGTTTGATGATCGGGAAGGCCCGTAATGCCTGACGCGAGGGTCAAGGAGACGGAACGAAGCCCGGGGGTTTCTGCCCAGCAGGAGGAGTGCGACGCCGAGAGCCTGGCGACCCTGCCGCTGGAGCAGGAGCGAGGCTTCGCGGCCTGGCAGCGGGACATCCCGCAGGCGTACCTCGGCCTTGGCCCCACTGAGCTGGACGAGCGCATCGCCGCCGCCAAGGCGAAGCTGGGCAGCCGCCTCGTCATCCTCGGCCACCACTACCAGCGCGACGAGATCATCAAGTTCGCTGACTACCGCGGCGATTCCCTCAAGCTCGCGCAACTCGCGGCCAGCCGCACCGAAGCTCAGTTCATCGTCTTCTGCGGCGTCCACTTTATGGCCGAGAGCGCCGATATCCTGACGAGCCCCGAACAGGTTGTCATCCTGCCGAACATGGCCGCCGGCTGCTCGATGGCCGATATGGCCAACATCGACGATGTGACCGACTGCTGGGAGCAGCTCTTGGATGTCTGCGGCGAGGCGCCGGTGCCCGTAACGTATATCAACTCGACGGCGGACCTCAAGGCCTTCTGCGGGCGCAACGGCGGCATTGTCTGCACGTCATCGAATGCCTCGGGGGTGCTGGACTGGGCCTTCGGCCAGGGCAGGCAGGCCCTCTTCTTTCCCGACCAGCACCTGGGCCGCAACACCGGTCTCAAGAAGGGGATACCTTTGGAGCAGATGCCGGTCTGGCGGCGCAGCATGCCGTTGGGCGGCAACGAGGCCTTGCGCCTGGCAGGGGCACGCATCGTGCTGTGGGACGGCTACTGCTCCGTCCACCAGCGCTTCACGGTGCAGCAGATCGAGCAGGCGCGACGGCGCTATTCTGGTATCAAGGTCATCGTCCATCCCGAGTGCCGGATGGAGGTTGTCCAGGCGGCGGATTTGGACGGCTCGACGGAGTTCATCGCCCGAACCATTACAGGGTCGCCGGCGGGCAGCCAGTGGGCTGTCGGCACCGAGGTCAACCTGGTGCACCGCCTGGCCACGGAAAACCCCGATAAGCTGGTCTTCTGCCTCGACCCCGTCGTCTGCCCCTGCTCGACGATGTACCGCATCCACCCCGCTTACCTCTTATGGGTGCTGGATGGCCTTCTGGAAGGCAAGGTGATCAACCGTGTCCAGGTGGACCGCGAGACCGCCGTCTGGGCGAAGGTCGCCCTGGACAGGATGCTCTCAATCACCAAGTAGATACTAAGACAGATAGAGGGTCAACGTGCTCCAGCACAGGCAGGCGGCCTAGACTCCGCCTATGCCAGTGGGGCGACATCAAATCGGGGAGAAGTCAAGGTGATCACATTCACGAGCGGAGCGGCGAAAAAAGTCATAAGCCTCATTGAGGGCCAGCAGAAGGAAGGCCTGGCGCTGCGGATGTTCGTCTCGGACGGAGGCTGCACGGGGCTTGAGTACGGGATGACATTGGACGACAGCCAGCACCCCGATGACCTGGCGGTGGATGCCGAAGGTTTCCGCATTCTGGTTGACCCCGGCAGCGCCGTGTACCTTGAAGGGGCCGAGGTGGACTACGTGGAGTCGGTGATGAGGTCGGGGTTCACCATCAACAACCCTAATGCCACACGCACCTGCGCCTGCGGCCGGTCCTTCCGTACCGCTGACGAAAAGGGCCACGCCCACTCCTGCACCTAGGTTGTGGGGCACCTGACGGCAAAGATTCTGGGACAGTCAGCGGCGAGTTGCGGGATAGCTCGCCGTTGACTATTATCAGGGTGGCAGGTATTCAAGTATGAATAGCCCGTTTCTCGACAGACTGGAGCGCGGACCCATCCTCGCGGATGGGGCTATTGGCACGCTGCTGTACGCGCAGGGGGTCTCGCCGAAGGCTTGCTTCGAAGAGTTGAACATCGCCCAGGCCGAGGCGGTGGCTGAGGTGCACAGGCGCTACCTTCAGGCGGGCGCCGAGATCATCGGCACCAACACCTTTGCCGCCAACCGCATTCGCCTGGCCGAGCATGGCCTGCAGGCGCAAGTGCGCGAGATAAACCTGCAGGCAGCCAGGATAGCAAGAGATGCGCGGGATCTCATGGGAGCGCCCGCCTTCGTGGCCGGCGTCCTCGGGCCTATCGGCATCGCCATCTTCGAGGACGCCGGCTCTCGCGTCCCGGTCACCCGCGAGGCCTACCAGGAGCAGATCGAGGCCCTGGTGGACGGCGGCGTCGACCTCATAGCCCTGGAGACTTTCGACTCGCTGGCTGAGGTCGAGGAGGTCGTACTTAACATAAAGAGCGCATGCGATCTGCCCATCATGGTACAGCTAGCCTTCAATGCCGAGGGGCGGACCGCCTCCGGCGAGACGCCGGAGGATGTCGTTCGGCTGTTGGAGTCGCTGGGCGTGAACGTCGTGGGGGCCAACTGCGGCGCAGGGCCGCAGACGGTGCAGGATGTCGTGCAACGGATGGTCGCCGTGGCCAAGGTGAAGGTTTCAGCTCAGCCTAACGTCGGCCAGCCAAGCCGGGCTCAAGGCCGCTATCTATACGACTCGACTCCCGCTCAGTTCGCCGCTTTGGCCCGTCGCCTGCTGGAGGTGGGGGCGTGGGTCATCGGCGGCTGCTGCGGCACTACGCCGGAGCACATCGCCGCCATGCGCGCCGTCCTGCTGGCGCTGGCGAGGGCGGAACCCGCTTCACACTCGCTTGTCGTGCCGGTCGCTATGCC
>JACQUE010000016.1 GCA_016210425.1 Chloroflexota bacterium
CAGCAGGACGACGACCGCCGGTGTCAACGGAGGCAGCCCGGTCTGGCCATCGACGGCGCGGACCAGTCCGAGGAGGCCGGCCATGGCCAGGGTGGCCAGACAGGTGCGGGATAGCGACGTGGCGAGGAGCGGCTCGTCAAGGGTGCGTAGTCGCCGGCGTAGCAGGAAGAAAAGGACGCCGGCTTCGGTGATGGTGGTGAGAGACACGGAAAGGGCAAGTCCGGCGTGGCCCATAACGTGTTTGAGCGCCAGGCTCAGCGGGATGTTCATTGCCATCACGGCCACGGCTGTGGCCACCGGGCTCTTCGTATCGTGTAGGGAGTAGAAGCCGCGCACGAGGATCTCGATGGAGGCGTGGGCGAATAGGCCGATGGAGTAGAACAGGACGGCCTGGGATGTTATGTGAGTCGACTCGGCGCTGAAAAGGCCTCTCTGGAATATAAGGGCCACCAGGGGTCTACGCAGGATGATGAGGCCGACGCTGGCCGGGATAGTGAAGAAGAGGATGAGGCGCAGGCCTGATGAGGTTGTAGTCGCAAGGGCTCTTGAGCCCTCGGCGGCGGCTTGCTGGGCCATGGTCGGGAAGAGGGCAGTGGATATCGCCATGCCGAAGATGCCCAGGGGCATCATCATGATGACCCAGCCGTAGTTGAGGGCGGCGATGCTGCCGGAGGCCAACGTCGAGGCCATGATGGTCAGGACGAGGAAGTTGCCCTGGGAGGCAGCCAGGCCTATCACTCGGGGCCCCATCAGGCGTGCGACTTCGCGCACTGCGGGGTGGTGAATCCGTGCCACGAGCCGGTAAACCATGCCGGCCCTGAAGAGGTCCGGAAGCTGAATAAGGAGATGGAGGAGTGAGCCCGTCGCGACGCCAATGGCGAGGCCTCGAACACCGAGGTGGTCCCCCAGCGTCAGGGCAGCCACGATAATCGAGAGGTTGTAGAAGATGGGGGCCAGGGCCGGGAAAAGAAAGCGGTGGTGCGCCTGCGAGATGCCTGTGATGATCCCGCTCACGCTGAAGAAGATGGGCGAGACCAGCATTATGCGCGAGAGCTCGACGGTGAGGCGCTGGCTCTCTGGGGAGAACGTACGGAACAGCAGCGGCACGACCCAGGGCGCTATGATGATGAGGATGATGGCCAGGGCAAAGGTGACAGCCGCGATGATGTTCAGCACCGATGAGGCCAGTTCCCAGGCCTCTTCCCGGCTATGCTTGACGAGATATGTGGCGAATGTGGGGATAAAAGCGCTGCCCAGGACGGCGCCGGTCAGGAGCTGAAACACCAGGTCCGGGAGGCGGAAGGCGGCGAAGTAAGCATCGAGCTGGGGGCTCGTGCCGAAGAGGTTGGCGATGATCATGTCGCGGGCTAACCCGAGCAGCCTGCTGGCCACGAAGCTGAGGGCGACCAGCAGCGTCGCTACGCCTACGCGCCGGATGTTGCCCGCTAAGCCGTCCTGCTTTTCGTCCACGCCGCTAATTATAACATGGGGGTCACGGGGTAATCGCGGAAGGCGAAGGCTAGTAGCCGAGGAGGGGGCGCACCTGTTTTGGGGGAGCCCATTCTTCAACGCTGGCGGGCGTCGCGGGCCGAGGGAGATGTCTGCGGGTGCGGTCTTTTGTGAAGATTGAGTAGGTGGTGCGGGCGGCGTTGGTCCGGGAAGTTGGGTAGATGATGATGCTGTTGTTATCGACGTCGTACTCGACGTGGGAGTGGAGGGTCGTTAGCAGGCCGCCTGGCAGATGCTCGGCGACCTCGATGTGGGGCAAGTGGCCCTGGACGTAGGTGATGCGGAGGCAGAGGTTACGCCCTGGCCGCAAGCCCATGCCGCTGAGGCGGACGGTCGTGCCTGCCACCTTCATCTCGCCCGGCTGGTCCTGGACATCTACCTGCATTCGCCAGCCGTCGACCGTGTTGATCGTAGCCGACACCGTCCAGGCTGGCGTCTTGATGTAGACGTCCTGATTGTCCAGCCAGCGGTCGAAGTTGGCGGGTCCAGTCTTGTGGCTCATCTTGTTTTGCGATCCGTCCAGGCGCCAATGAGACAGGCCCGCTCGACGAGCAGGCCTGTGCTGTAATAGTAGCTGGTTATGTTAGCTACGGTCGCGGCGGCTGCGACGAGCTGCTCGCCGCTCCGCCTCGCGTGCCTTCTCACGGTTGGAGACGAAATGACGCCGCCGCTTCGCCTCTTTAAGCACTCCGCTAAGCTGCACCGACGTTCGAAACCTCTTGAGCAGCCCCTCGAACGATTCGCCCTCTCTGAGGGTGACCATCGACAACGTGAATCATCCTTCCTTAAATTGAATTAGCAGATCAGTGCCGCCGTCCTAACGAGTAGCGGTCTTCATCGTATTGTAGCAGTCGCTACAGTAGACTGGCCGGTCGCCCCGAGGACGGAAAGGAACCTGTGCCTGAGCTCCGCACCTGGCGCAGGTGGCCGTGTGCATCTCGCGTGGAGCTCGGTAGGACAGGCTATCGGACCCATAGCCGCTGCTGCCTCGCTGGGCTTTCCGGGCTTGCCGGCACGTCGGGCAACGCTTTGGCTCGTTCGTGTAGCCCCGGGCGGCGTGGAACTCCTGCTCCTCTGTGGTGAAGACGAACTCGGCCCCACACTCGACACAAGTTAAGTTCCTGTCTTTGAAGTTCACGATGACCTCCTTTCTTTCGTATTTCGTCTAGGCTAGGTCATCGTGCGCTTTGTCGAGCGTCCTGGGTAGCCGAGGACCCACCGCCTGCAACTGGTGCCATTATATCAGCCGTCAGGGACTCCTGCAAGGCCTGCCCAGCCAAGTTGCGTTGCTGCTGGCAGGGCTTTGATGTAGAATAGCCTCACTATCAGGGAGAGAGCCAGCTTTGATCCGACACGTTAAAGGGTCTGTGGATCTGTCCGGACGAGAGCTTGCCGAGCGGCGCACCGTCGAGGGGCTGCTGGGGCGGTATCTGGCCCTGCACGGGTACCAGGAGGTAAGCACTCCGGTCCTGGAGGATACGGACCTTTTCCTCCGCAAGTCCGGGGGCGCGATGGCCGCTCGCATGTACTCATTCGTCGACCAGGGGCGGCGCCGGGTAAGCCTCCGGCCGGAATTTACTGCGTCCCTCATGCGCTCCTACCTGGAAGCGGAGTCGCCTCTGGCTTTGCCCGTCCGCTGGCGCTATGCGGGCCCCGTCTTCCGCTACGAGCAGATACCGGGCCACCCCTACCGGCAGCTAACTCAACTTGGCGTCGAGCTTATCGGGTCTTCCGGCCCGCGCGCCGATGCTGAAGTCGTCTCCCTGGCCTGGCATGGGCTGGCGAAGCTCGGTCTGGCTGGGGCGAGGCTGGTGCTGGGGCATGTGGGCGTTGTGCAGACGTTCCTGGAGGATATGGGGCTCTCGGAGCGGGCCAGGGCCTCGCTGTTGCAGACGCTGGCCGACCTGAGGCGGGGCAGCACTACCCTGGAGGCGGAGCGAGCTAAGGTGGAGGAAGCCACACCCTTGCCTGATATGCCCAAGAATGGTGTCTGGGAGGCTGCTGTGGAGTCGCTGGGCGAAGAGGGAGTGAAGGCCCTCGTCGTCGAGTTGCTGAGCGGCCTGGGGGCCAGGGACACTGCCACACGCGATAGCTCGGCCATCGTGAGCCGCTTTATGCAGCGGCAGCGAGCGGCCGACACGCCGGAGCGCCTGCTTCAAGGGCTGGATCTGGTCGGCGAGCTACACCTGCTAAGGGGTGGTCCGGGGGGTGTGTTGCGTCAGGCTGGCAAGCTGGCGGAGCGGCACAATCTTCCGAGCGAGCCTTTGACTGCGGTCCGGCGCTTGGTTGAGAGCCTGCGAGAGCAGGGCATCGACGAGGAAAAGGTGGAGCTAGACTTGGGACTTGCCCGTGGCATTGCCTACTACACCGGCATGGTCTTTGAGATTCGGCACGACGGCCTTGGTGGAGATCTGCCTCTTTGCGGCGGCGGCCGCTACGATGGACTGGTTAGGGCCCTGGGTTGGGGGAGCCGGGACGTTCCCGCCTTGGGCTTCGCATACTGGCTGGAGCGCCTGGGAGAGGCGCTGACGGCTGAAGGGCGGCAGGTGCTGGAGCCGGAAGATGCCACGGGGACTGTCCTTATCACGCCATCGGGTGATGCATATGCCGCTGCCCTGACGGTCGCCCGGCAGCTTCGCGAGAAAGGGTTGGCTGCCCACGTGGACGTCGAGGGCCGGCCTCTGTCGGAGAGCATCGACTCTGCCCAGGCGCATGGTATACAGAAGGTGATTGAGGTGAATGCGGCGGGAGCCGTTATAGAGC
>JACQUE010000127.1 GCA_016210425.1 Chloroflexota bacterium
CAGGCCCTCGACGAGATCGCTGGGGGCATGCTGGACGTGATGGTGACCGATGGCCCGCGCGCGGTCTGCAACCTCACGGGCAGCCAGGGCCTCGGCAGCGTCGAGGCCGCCGGGATGTCGGTGGTGGGAGTCTGGGGAAACTACATGGGCATCCCGCTGCAGAACATCATGCCCGAGGACGGGGACGAGCACGAGGGCGTCTGGGAGGTCTTCGGCAGCGTGATGTTCGGCAGCTCCGCCGACAACTGGTACTACTCGGACATCATCCTCATCTGGGGCGGCAACCCCTCATATTCGCACACCTCCGTCTACCACTACATCACTGAGGCCCGCTACAACGGCACCAAGGTCATCGCCATCACCGCCGACTACAGCCCGTCGTCCATCTGCGCTGACGAGTGGGTCTCTGTCCGCATCGGCAGCGACACCGCCCTCTGCCTCGGCATGTGCCAGGTCATGCTGGCGGAGGGGCTCTACAACCGACAGTTCGTCGCGGAGCAGACCGATCTGCCACTCCTCGTCCGCTCCGACAACAACAAGTACCTGCGCGAGAGCGACGTAAAGCGCGACGGGCGCAGCTACGTCTACTACGTCTTCGACCGCAAACAGGGCAAGGTGGTGGAAGCGCCATCCCGCAGCCTATCCCTCGATGGGCTGGACCCGGCGCTTGAAGGCGACTATGAGGTGCAGACGCTCGCGGGGCGGGTGAAGGTGCGGCCCGTGATGACGGCCTTCAAGGAGAAGTTGGACTCCGAGTACCAGCCGGAGCAGGCATCCGCCATGTGCGACGTGCACTCAGACGTCATCCGACGGCTGGCACGGGAGATAGCCGCGGCGAAGGGCGTCGTCAACATCCCCCAGTACAACTTCGGCAAGTTCTACCACGGCAACCTAATGGAGCGGGCCATGGCCTACGTCTTCCTCCTCTGCGGCCATCTAGGCCGCAAGGGCGCCTCCTTCAACGCCGTGAACGGCACGCTCACCGCCGAGTATGGCCTGGGGGCGATGCAGCAGCGGATGAAGGATACGCTCCTTGGCGCGGTCAACCACCCTCGCTACCCGGAGTGGCGTGAGCGCGGCTTCAGCGACCGCAGGATCGTCCGGGAGATGATGTTGGAGGAGGCCACACCTTCAGTCGCAACCTTCTACTACTTCCACGCGGGCCTCATCGAGCTCAGCAAGAAGAACAATAGCTGGGACCCGCACCTGAAGCGGCCGCTGGAGGAGTACATCGTCGAGGGTATGGAATCGCGCATCCGGCCCCTTTCACCCGCCCTCGGAAAGCGCCCCCAGGTCCTCTTCGCCTGGGGTGGCGACCCCCTGCGGCGCGTCAGGGCTAACCAGCACCTCGTCGACGAGCTAATACCGAAGGCTAAGCTCTTCTTCACCGTCGACTGGCGCTGGAACGCCACCGCCGCTTACTCCGACTACGTGCTACCTGCCACCGGCTGGTACGAGAAGACTTTCAAGCGCTTCTCTATGCACACCGTGCCCATCATCAGCCTGAGCTTCAAGGCCGTCGAGCCGCTCTACGAGAGCAGGTCGGACTGGTGGATAGGCATGATGCTGACGAGGCGCATCGCTGAGAAGGCCCGGCAGCGGGGCATGACCGTCATCAAGGACCCGGAGACAGGCAAGGAGTATCAGATCGCGCAGGCGGACGTGGTGGCTACGGCCAACGAGCTTTACACCGAGGATGACCAGGAGCAGGCCGTGCGGGACGCTTTTCTCGGCTCCACGAACCTGGAAAAGCTCTCATGGGAGGAGGTGCAGGAGCGCGGCTGGGTGCACCTCACCAGCACCGGCTACCTGCCGGCCTCGGCTGACGTGGCCACGGACCTGGAGGTGGGCGAGCCGCTCGTGCCGCTGACGTATCACGTGCAGAATAAAGAGCCCTACAAGACCGCGACGGGCCGCGCCCAGTTCTACATCGACCACGACTGGTTCATCGAGCTTGACGAGGAGTTCGCCTGGCACAAGGACTCGCCCAAAGCCGGTGGAGACTACCCGCTGCAGGTCACCGGCGGCCATGCCCGCTGGAGCATCCACTCCTCCTGGGCCGACAGCCCGCTCATGCTCCAGCTTCAGCGAGGAGAACCCATCATGTTCATGAGCCTCAAGGACGCGCGGGACCGGAGCATCGATGATGGGGATATGGTCGAGGTGTACAACGACATCGGGCGGTTCCACATAATGGCCTGCGTGGCGCCCCCCGTAAGGCCCGGCCAGGTGATGATCTACCACTCCTGGAACAACAACCAGTTCCGGGGCTGGCGCCAGTTCCAGCACGTCATGCCCACGCCCTTCAACCCGGTGGAGTATGCGCCCGCTCGCTACCGCGACTACCCAAACGTGGCATCGGGAGGCATCGCCGGCGATCCCGGCTTCTCCGATAGGGACAGCAGGGTAGAAGTTCGCAAGGCTTAACCGGCTAGAGGCTATTCGCTGTAGGGGACTATGCGGATCCCTTGAGCGTCTACGATCAGGATGAGACGCTCGGCGGGTGAGGCGGCGATAGCGTTGGCAGCGTCGGCCACCCGCTCGTCCGGCAGCGCAGGAGCCGGCCCATCGGCTTCCAGCCGTCGCCAGACATGGATGGCGTAGCCGAGCTGCGCTTCGAGCCGGCCAACCAGAGGCAGATCCTGCTCTGAGACGAGCGCAGTAACGGTCTTCCGCCGAGCCGCCGGAGCCGCTGCCTGCGGAGCAAGGGCGAGCGCCTGCCGGTCCTCCCGCAGCACCAGCCAATAGTAGATGCTTACCGCCCCCGCTGTAAGCAGCATGCCGATGTTCCAGCGGACATCCCAGAGCAGTGTTGAGCGAGTACCCTCTCCAAGCAACGCGTCGAACAGCCTGAAAAGCGCGATGCTAAGGTTGACGAGGGTGAGCAGCACGCTGGCGAAGAATATCAGGTAGATGAAGACGCGCCGCGAGAGGGCGTGTCGCTCCGTTGGGCCGCCATCCGCTGCCAGGCGTTGCACCTCGCTCCAGTAGAGGCCCCAGAGGGGCACACCCACGGCCAGCAGTGTTATCGCCAGCACTAATGGGTTTCGCCACCAGTCGCCCCCCGTTAGTCGCGGGCCCCGCTCTGGCGAAAGCAGCCCAAAGGCGACAGCGAAGATGGTCGTCAGCCCCACCCCCAGGGTGACCAGGCCAACCGCTGCCACAAGATAGTTGTAGACCCGGCGGGCCTCCGTTAGCCCGCGCCGCGCCAGGGCGGCCTCCCGCTGGACTACGCCCCAGTGGTATCCCCACAACCCCCCACCAACAACAACCGCGGCGATGACAGATGACACGACGTCGAACTGCACGCGAGCGCTCGTTGCCTCGGGCTTGCCGATAAACCATTGGAGAAGGTGATAAAGGAGGATGCTGGCGAAGACGACTACTACCGTAGCGCCGCCCAGCACAGCGAAGAGGTAGAGGTAGACTTGACGCAGCGTCGACTCGACGTCCCCTCTGGCAGTCCTATGCCAGTGCCACCACCAGAGCAGTCCGCCCACCAGCGCCATTGCCACTCCGGTCTTGGTCGCCTCATTCCACCCGGTAGCCTCGCCTATCAGCAATTGCGGCCTGCCGAAGAGTGCGTCGTAGGCCACACCCAGCAGGCTACTTAAGAGGCCGCCCACACCGAGGGACAGCATAGCCAGGCTGAATAGCGCCAGCAGATAGACGTAGGCACGCCGGATAGACATCGCATCGGCGTTGGGCTGGCCTTCCCGGTCCTCTATAGTCCAGTGCAAGGCCCATACCGCGCCCCAGACGATAGCGAGGGCAGGGGATGTTCCGCTGAAGCTCCCGACACCAAAGGCCCACCTGAGGAAACCAACGACGCCGACGGCCGCAGTAATCGCCGAGGCTGCTAGGACCAGGTACATGTAGAGCTTGCGCCCGACTGCCCCTGCCTCGATGGGGGCCTGTCCGATGGACCGCTGGGCCGTGCTCCAGAAGATGAGCCAGATTGGCGTTCCCACGATGGCCAGGGCCAGGCCCAGGGCCAGCGTCCTCTGGCTGGTGGATATGGCCGGGGGGCCAAATAAGCTGTCTAGGGCCGTCTTTAGGAGAAGCACCAGACCGATGCCGGCAGCAACCAGGCCGGCAAGAGCGAGACCATAGATGTAGAACCGGCGCAGGCCGCCGATGCCTAGGTCTACGCCTGCACCTCGTCGGCGGCGCAAAAGGACAGCCACACCGGCGATGATGCCTGCAATCAGCAGCAGATTTAACAGTAGGCCAAACATCGATGCAATCATATCGCTATGTATAGGATATCAGTCCACCGACTAGGGAGCCGGAGCAGGAGCCGGCTTCTCCGGAGGCGGACACCAGGAAATAGGCCAGGGCGTCTCGGTAAGGCGCCACTGGCCGTCCTCCTGGACCAGGACGTAGCGCTCCTGGTGGTCACTCTCGTTCACCATAAAAGGAGGGGACACCCTCACCTCGGTTATGCGCACGCGCACCGCTACGCGGCCTCTGCTTAGCTGCTCCTTGTCGATGAGGTCTACCTGCCGCCCCTGCGAGCTCTCTGCAAACCAGTGGCTCATACTCTTGATCTGATCCACCGTGCAGTCGCTCCGCAGCTTGGCTGTAAGGTAGCTGTGGGCAAGTTCGTAGTCTTGATCCTGAATGGCCCGGATGAAGCGCTGAACTATCCCCTCCGGCGTCTCCTCCGAGAGGATCTTCCCGCTTTCCCTGGGGTTGACTAGGACAACGGTCACACTCGCGGCTATCAAAAGGACGACAACAAGGGCGACGGCCAACAACCATCGGCTGGAACTGCTTCTCATCTTGCCACAACTCTCCGGATCGCCAGCCTCATCAGATGATCCATCTCCTTGATACGCTATTCGCTCAGCCAAGTCAACGGGCTAGGAAGTACATAGTATGGCCTTTGTTCGCCTTAGGGTGTAATATTGAATCAATAGCCTTAGTCTCTTGTTACCTATCAGTAACAACCTCATCTGCTGCCTCGACATTACCAAGCCTCTGGATAGAGCCGACACTGTCCGATTTCATACTAGCATACTGGAGCAAATCATTCTTGAAAGGATGATCCCTATGTGTTGGAACTGCGGATGCATGATGCCTGACAATGAGATGGGCAACCCCGACAACATAACCACTGAGAAGCTGCGCAAGGCAGCCAGGGCGGGCGGAAACCTCAACCTGAAGCAGCTTGTGGAGAGCTTCATTCGGACCTACGAGAGCCAGATCAAGGACAAGCCTGTGGAGAACGAGCCGATCCGCTAGGCGCAAGGCATGTGGGAGTTTGAGACGGAGGTCAGCAAGATCATCCAGCGGACGCCGAGCATCCGCTCCTTCCGCTTTCCGATTCGCGCGACCGACGTCAGCTATGAAGCGGGGCAGTTCTTCTTCGTCACCATCAAGGTCGATGGCGACGATGATATCCATCATTTCTCCTTATCCAGTTCGCCTACCGAGAGGGGCTACCTGGAGTTCACAAAGCGCATCACCCAGAGCGCCTACTCCCAGGCCCTAGCCCGGATGAAGCCGGGGGACTGGGCACGGTTGCGGGGGCCTTTCGGCGGGTTCACGCTGCCGCCCGAGCCTGGAAAGGTAGGCTTCCTCACCGGCGGGATCGGCATCACGCCGCTGCGGGCCATGCTGCGCTACATCGCGGACAAAGGCCTGTCCTTTGACGTGACGATGCTCTACGGAAATCACTCCTGGGAGGAGATCTGCTTTCGA
This sequence comes from Chloroflexota bacterium, assembly GCA_016210425.1. Classification (GTDB taxonomy): domain Bacteria; phylum Chloroflexota; class Dehalococcoidia; order JACQUE01; family JACQUE01; genus JACQUE01. Next base: position 5,707 of record JACQUE010000127.1, read on the forward strand.
GACGAGTTGGAGCGGCTGCATCGGGAACTGCCCCACTTCCGGTTAGAGCATGCACTGGCGGAGCCACCCCCGGACTGGAAGGGAGCGCGTGGGCTCATTAACGGGGAGATCATCCGGCAGTTCATCCCCGATTACCATGAGCGCCTCTTCTACATATCCGGCCCGCCCCGGATGGTCCTATCCCTTGGGGACCAGGCCCGCAACATCGGCGTCCCGGACGACCAGATAAAGCGCGATTCCTTCACAGGCTACGATTAGGTCTCTGAGCCGGAATGACAGTGGGACTCACTCGGCTGGGCTGCGACCACAGTCTGTGTGCCTTTGCGGGCTCTCGAACCAACTTCACTCGAACCAACACGAACCAACTTCCAGTCGAACCAACTTCCCAGTCGAACCAACAGTCGAACCAACTTCCCTGTCGAACCAAGCAGCGTTCCGTTAATTCATGCTTCAAGGTAGAGGGGCCTCCCATCCTGTGATA
>JACQUE010000131.1 GCA_016210425.1 Chloroflexota bacterium
GGGTATACGCAGGAGGAGTGGAAGCTGATGCAAGAGGTGCGCAAGATAATGCACGCCGATGACCTGCCCCTCTGCGCCACCTGTGTCCGGGTGCCGGTCTACGTCGGCCACAGCGCCTCTATCCATGCCGAGTTTTCACACCCCATGACGCCTGAGGAAGCACGGGCTATCCTGGGTGAGTCGCCCGGCACTAAGGTCCTGGACGACCCATCGGTCAGCCTGTACCCCCACGCCTGGTCGGTGGCCGGCAGCGACAACGTCTACATCGGCAGGGTGAGGCAGGACATCTGCGACCCGCGAGCGCTGATGATGTGGGTAGTAATGGACAACTTGCGTAAGGGCGGGGCCCTGAATGCCCTCCAGATCGCTGAAAGCTTGATCGCAAACGAGTGGCTATAACGGACAGTTGAGGAGAAGGCCATGCAAAAGCTAGGACGTTTGATAACGGCAATGGTAACGCCCTTCGCCGACGACGGGAGCGTCGATACGCAGCAGGCGAAGCGTCTGGCGCTCGCTCTCCTCGATTCGGGCAGCGACGGCCTGGTGGTGTCCGGCACCACCGGCGAATCGCCGACGCTGACCCGCGAGGAGAAGCTAGCCCTGTTCTCGGAGATAAAGCGCACGGTGGGCGACCTAGGGGCGGTGGTTGCCGGCACCGGAACCTACAGCACAGCCGAGAGCATAGAGCTAACACGGGAGGCGGAGCGTCGCGGCGTGGACGGCATCCTGCTGGTAGTGCCCTACTACAACAAGCCGACGCAGGAGGGGCTCTACCAGCACTTCGCCGCCATCGCCCGCTCCACCAACCTGCCCTGCATAGTCTACAACGTGCCCAGCCGGACGGTTACAAACCTGGCGGCGGAGACCGTGGCCAGGCTGAGCCGCATCGAGAACATCGTCGGCGTGAAGGAGGCCAGCGGCAACCTGGAGCAGATATCGAAGATCATCCAGGACAGCCGCGAGGGCTTCCTGGTCTGGAGCGGCAACGATAGCGATACCCTCCCCCTGCTGGCAGTGGGCGGCTACGGCGTCATAAGCGTCGTCTCGCATCTGGTCGGGCGCCAACTCAAGGAGATGATAGACAGGTTCCTCTCGGGCGATGGGGATCGGGCGGCCGCCCTGCACCGACGGCTGCTGCCCCTGATCAACGCCATGTTCGTCGTCTCCAACCCGATCCCCGTGAAGTACGCCCTCAACGTGGCCGGCTATCGGGTAGGGAAGCCCAGGCTGCCACTATTGGAGCCGGACGAGAAGACGGCCGCCCAGATCCGCTCGGCGATGCAGGGCTACCAGATCGACCTGCCGGCGGGGTCGAGGGCTTAGGTCAGCGGAAGGATAGACCTCACCACCGCAACTGGACGATCTCTGCTGTCGCCTTTCCATCCTTTATGTCAAGGATACCGACGGTGCCGGGGCGATCAATGAGGTTATGAGGCGCTGTCGGGCTGCCGGGGTTGACGATAAGAACGTTCTCGTGCCACTGGATCGATTCCACGTGCGTATCGCCGCAGACCACTATATCCACCGGCCCGCCCAGCATGCGCTGCATCATGTGGTCGAAGGTGTAACCCCAGGCCAGGAAGTCCGGGTATTCGAAGGCGTGGGTGAGGCCGATCAGCAACCCCTCCACCTCTAGCAGGTGAACAGGCAAGATCCGCCGGTCGTTCTCCAGGCCGACATCGCCGTTCCCCAGCGCCGCCAACACGGGAGCGATCCCCTCCAACACATCCAGCACTTCAGGCACGTAGATGTCGCCGGCATGGAAGATCATGTCGACGCCGCGTAAGGCGTCCGTGATCTCGCGCCGCAGTGAGCGTACAACGGAGGGAACATGTGTATCCGATATAAGACCAATCCTCATTATGCCGATAATAGTAGCATGCGAGAGCGACGGCTGTTAACCCTTGACTTGCAATATGGGGCTGCCCCAAATAGAATCAAAAGTAGCGGACACGTTATGGGCCGAATCGGGCAATGTGGCTGGGGAGGAGTCGGGGAGATGAAGGCGGCTGTGCTGGAGGACGTAGGGGTCTTGCGGGTGAGGGATGTGGAGACCCCAGCCGCTGCTGATGACTCCGTGGTGGTCCGGGTCAGGGCATGCGCTATCTGCGGCACCGACCTTCGCATATATCGCCACGGCCACCATCGTATCCAGCTACCCCAAATACTCGGCCACGAGATCGCCGGCACTATCGAGGCGGTCGGCAGTGCTGTCCCTGGCTATGCTCAGGGCGAACGAGTGGCCCTCTCCCCCAGGATCGCCTGTGGCCGCTGCTACTACTGCTGCTCCGGCCGCTACACCTACTGCCAGTACGCCTGCAGCTTCGGCTACCAAGTCCCCGGCGGCTTCGCCGAATACGTGCTGGTGCCGCCGGACGGCGTTCGAGCAGGCGTTATCAACGTCATACCCCCTTCTCTGAGCTTCGAGGAGGCGAGCCTGGCCGAGCCCTTGGCTTGCGCCATCCGCGCCCAGCGGGTGTCGGGAGTCGGCAACGGCAGCGTAGTGGTAGTGATCGGCGCGGGGCCGGTCGGCCTCCTGCACTGCCGCCTCGCCCAAGTTAACGGGGCCTCGAAGGTGATCCTCCTTGAGAGGAACGAGGCCAGGCTGCGACAGGTGCCGGGGGGTTCTGCGGATGAGGTTGTGGACGTGAACCGACGGGAGGCGCAAGAGGCCGCGCTGGCCGCGACAGAGGGCCGAGGCGCCGACGTGGTCATCGTGGCCTGCTCAACACGGGATGCCCAGCAGCAATCACTAGCGCTGGCCGGACTCGGCGGCCGCATCAACTTCTTCGGCGGGCTCCCTCCGGGAGACTCCCAGGTCAACCTGGATAGTAATCTAGTACACTATAAAGAACTGACCATCCAGGGGTCGCATAGCTCCTCTCCGTCTGAGAACGCTGAAGCGCTGGACCTACTGGGCCGTGGCATCATAAAGGGCCGCGACCTGATCGGCAAGAGCTTCCCCCTGGAGTCCATCGACGACGCCTTCCTCTACGCTGAGAGGCGCGAAGGGCTGAAGGCGGTAGTCCGTCCCTAGGACAAATAGTGAAAGTGTAACACCATGGAGAAGATAGGTATTCTCACCAGCGGCGGCGATGCGCCTGGGATGAACGCCTGCATCCGGGCCGCGGTACGCAGCGCAGAGATCCAGGGCATACAGGTCGTAGGCATCATGCGGGGCTATGCAGGGCTCATCGTAGGCGACCTAGCACCAGTAGACCGGCGAGGCGTTGCAAACATAATCCAGCGCGGCGGAACGATCCTTGAGACCGCTCGCTGCGAGGAGTTCAAGGCTCGTGAAGGCAGGGCCAAGGCCTTCGCCGTAATGCAGGAGCATGGCATCGAGGGCCTGATCGCCATCGGCGGCGACGGGACCTTTCGCGGTGCAAAGTCCTTCGCGGACGAGTTCCCGGTCAAGGTGGTAGGGGTGCCGGCCACCATCGACAACGACGTACCCGGCACAGACTACACCATCGGCTTCGACACAGCCGTCAACACGGCCCTGGAGGCTATCGACAGGATACGCGATACGGCCTTCTCTCACGAGCGTCTCTTCTTCGTTGAGGTGATGGGGCGCCAGAGCGGCTTTATCGCCCTCGAGGTAGGCCTGGCCGGCGGCGCAGAGGCCATCCTCGTCCCCGAGATTCCAACCGATATAGAGACCCTCTGTCACCAACTGGACCACAGCTTTCGGTCAGGCAAGCGAAGCAGCATAATCGTTGTCGCCGAGGGGGACAAGGCGGGCGGTGCATTCAGCATAGCTAATAAGGTGCGGGAACGCATAAAGATGGAATCCCGGGTATGTGTGCTAGGCCACATCCAACGGGGCGGCACCCCGACGGCCAGGGACAGGATCCTAGCGAGCAAGCTGGGCGTGGCCGCAGTCGAGGCTTTGCTTAAGGGCCAGGACGGGTGCATGGTGGGCGAAGTAAAAGGAGACGTCATCTGCACGCCGCTCTCCACCTCTTGGACAGGCGCAAAAACCTTGGACGGCTACCTGATCCATTTGCTGGACCTATTGGCCCACTAGAAGACCTGGGAATTTACCAGGAGGTTCACCATGAACGGGCTTACCATCGGCAAGATAAGGGGACTTCAGGGGCTGGCCAACAGCAACGGCATCTTTGCAATGGCCGCCATGGACCACCGCGGCTCTCTGATGAAGATGCTGGACGAGGAGAACCCAAAGGTAGTTAGCTACCGGACGATGGTCAACTACAAACAGGACCTCTGTCGGGCCCTCGGTCCCCACGCCAGCGCTGTCCTCCTAGACCCCATCTACGGGGCTGCTCAGGCCATCGCATCGGGGGTGCTGCCGGGGAGCACCGGGCTTCTGGTGAGCGTGGAGGCCACGGGCTACACCAGCGGCGGCGAGGGACGGCTGACGGAGCTTCTCCCAGACTGGAGCGTCGAGAAGGTCAAGCGGATGGGGGCCGACGCGGTAAAGCTGCTCCTCTACTACAGACCGGACATAGGCGATATATCGCGGCGCCAGCTCGACACCGTTGCCAAGGTCGCCGCCGAGTGCCGGAAGACGGACATCGCCTTCCTCTTGGAGACCAAGAGCTACCCGATGGGCAAGAGGGAGGCCGATCCGAAGGAGTTCGCCCGCATCAAGCCTCAACTCGTCATCGAGACCGCGAGGCAGGTGACGGAACTGCCCATAGACGTCCTGAAATCGGAGTTCCCCGCCGACATGAGATACGAGCAGAGCGAGAAGGTGCTGCTGGAGATGTGTCGCGACCTAGACAGGGCATCTAAGGTACCCTGGGTCATCCTCAGCGCCGGCGTCGACTTCGAGACGTTTTACAGGCAGGTAGAGCTAGCCTGCCGGGCAGGCGCATCGGGGTTCCTGGGAGGCAGGGCTCTGTGGCAAGAGGCTACTGGCATCCGCAGCCGGCAGGAACGGTTCCGCTTCCTGGAGACCACGGTGGCCGAGCGACTACGAAACATCACCAGGTTGGCCAACACGCACGGCAAACCCTGGTACGCCAAACTTGGGACAGGTCGGCACGACCTAAGCTCGGCAGGGGAGGAATGGTATAAGACCTACTGAGCGAGAGGCGAGGCTAGGCCTCATCTCTCGCCAGGCAGGACGGGCGCGCCTCTTGGTGAAATAGGCGCCTTAGTCAACTCTATGGTGTTACCACACTGCAAGCACCACAGATAGCCTCTCGGTGATGCCGGGTCAGAAGCGCGGAAAAGTGCACCCCTACAGCGCGGACACAGAATTCGTCTTCGCACGGTAAAACCATCCATTCTTAGTTACGAACCTCGTTCGCACACGTTAGAACATTCGCGCGGCCCAAAGTATTCCCTCCAAAGTACCATCCTGCAATTAGCAAGATCCCCATTGTGCACATGGGCGGCTGGTAGTAAGATCAACTATCTGGAGGAGAAGATTAGTGGCTCGCAAGCCTGTTTTCGGTTGCGGGCCAAGGACTCAAAGGGGGAGCAAGATGATAACCAGACGGGTCCTGTTTAGTATGGCGATAGTCATAATCCTTGCCCTGGCTCTAAGCGGCCAGGCAATGGCTGGCCCCGGCACCGATCAGGTACCGGAGCGCAAGATAGTAGTCTTCAAGACGGAGTTCCGGAATCTGCACGAGCAGGAAGCGATCCTGGCCCGCTTCGGCTCCCCTTCTAAGGCGTTGCCCATAGTCAACGGTTGGGCCGTGGCCATCTCTCCGGTGCTTCAGGCCCGTCTCGGCCAGCTTCGTGAGGTGGCGCGCATCGACGATGACGTCGAGGTGTATGCTCTGCCGGATGTCGGAGGGACGGCGGTGAAGCCGGCGGCCACTCAGTTGGCCGAAACGCTCCCCTGGGGAGTCGACCGCATCGATGCGGAGCTTGCCTGGGCAACCAGTAGGGGGGCATCGGTGAAGGTGGCCATCATTGACACAGGCATCGACCTCTCCCACCCTGACCTCAAGGCCAACATCAAGGGCGGCTACAACGCCGTCATCCCTACGAAGAGCCCCAACGACGACA
>JACQUE010000128.1 GCA_016210425.1 Chloroflexota bacterium
ACCGTCACCTTGACGCCCCAGGGCTCGGTGTGCTCGTCGATGATAGCTTGCAGCTTCTTGTTGATCTCATCACGGTGGGCCAGCAGCTCGTCCAGGTCGGACTGCCCCAATACGCTCCTCAGCGTGGTGAGAGCGATCTGAGTCGTCGCCTTAATGTAGTCGAAGACCTTGATCACGGCGCTCTGGGCGTCTACCACCTGGAAAAAGACCACCGCGTCCACTTTGATGGTGACGTTGTCCTTGGTGATGACCTCCTGCGGCTCCACTTGAATGGTGAGGACGCGCAGGTCAACGGGGATCAGGCGGTCCATGATCGGCGCGATCAAGTTAAAGCCCGGTTTCCGTACGCCAATTACGCGCCCGAAGCGCAAGACGACCCCGTTCTGCCACTGTTGGACGATGCGCAGGGCGAGACCCCCCAACGCCACTACCGCCAGCACGATGACCACTATGTATGGCCAAGCCATTCCTCTTACCTCCTTGCCGATGAGGCCTCTGCCTCATCACTTATGTCACCGGCGGACCCATCCGGTCCACCCACGGCGTATATTATTTGAGAAGCCGTTAATTTGCCGTGAAAATGATCAGAGCAGATGTTACAGATGCGTAACAAAAAAGCCCGCTCCAGCAGGTGGGAGCGGGCGGGGATGACGTGAAAGAAACGCTAAGGCGTGGCGGCGAAGAGATAGCCTATGCCCGGTTTTGTCATGACCAGCGAAGGGTTAGCAGGATCTTCCTCGATCTTCTGGCGCAGCCGCCGTATATACACCCGCAGCAACTCGCCCTCGTCCTGGTACTCCTTTCCCCATACGCGGCGCAGCAGGTCCTCCTGCACCATGACCCTACCGACATGGGTCGCCAGCTCGTAGAGCAGCCGATACTCCGTCGGCGTAAGCCTCACCTCCCGGCCGTTCACCTCCACCCGGCGTTGGGCGAAATCTACCTTGAGCGGGCCGTGGCCGAAGACCGGCTGGGCCTGCTCCTTAGGCCGTACGGAGGAGCGGCGCAGCACCGCCCGCACCCTGGCCAGGAGCTCCCCGGCGCTGAAGGGCTTCGTCAGATAGTCGTCTGCCCCCTGGTCCAGGCCGCGAACGCGGTCGGCCTCCTCCCCCTTCGCTGTAAGCATGATTATGGGGACCAGGGAGAACTCCCTGATGCGCCGGCAGACCTCGAAGCCGTCGATGCCGGGCAGCATTATGTCCAGCAATACCAGGTCCGGCTCCTCCGCCTCCACTATCTTGATGGCCGACGGGCCATCAACGGCGGCCAGGACCTGATAGCCGGAGGACTCCAGATTGGCGCGCAGTAACCTCACATAGCGTGGTTCATCATCAACTACCAGCACGCGTGGCTCTCTCATCCCAGTACCCCCACCGCCACCGGCTCCGCTGCCAGAGGCAGTGTGAACGAGAAAGTGCTTCCCTGCCCCAGCTTGCTCTCAACCCAGATCCTGCCCCCATGCGCCTCCATGATGCCCCGGCAGATGGAGAGGCCGAGGCCGGCGCCGCCAACGCCGTTGCTCCCCGTGGTCTCCACCCGATAGAAGCGCTCGAATACCCGCTCCAGGTCACTCTCTGGGATCCCCCGGCCCTCGTCGCTTACTTTGACAATAGCTATTCCGCCATCCACGACACCCGATACGCTGATGTTGCTGCCCTCCGGGGAATACTTGACTGCGTTCACCAGCAGATTGCGCAGTACCTGCTCGATGCGCCGCGGATCTGCATTGACCAGTGGCATGCCGGGGGGGAATTCGACGAGGAAGCGCCGAGAGGCGCCGGCCTCCATCTTGCGCACCAGGCGCCGCGTCAGCCTGGGGAGATGCACAGGCTCTTTCTCGATATGCAGCCGCCCCGACTCGATCCTGGACATATCCAGCAAGCTGTCGATAAGCTCCGCCAGCTTGTCGCTCTCCTCGCGGATGATCTCTAGGAACTCGCGCCGTGTCTTGGCGTCAACCCTGGCGTCCTGCCGAAGAAGAGTGGTGACATAGCCCATGATGAAGCCCAGAGGGGTCCGCAGCTCGTGCGAGACGTTGGATAGGAACTGGGACTTCAAAGCGTCGGCCTGGCGCAGGGCGCTGGCCTCCTCGGCCTCCCGCCCCAGCCGGGCTTTCTCCACTGAGATGGCTACCTGGTCAGCCAGGGCCTGCACCAGACGCACATCCTCGGGCTGGAACGGCTTGGCGTCGTGCAGCGTCCAGAGGAGCAGGCTGCCGATGGCCTTCTCGTTGGCGATGAGTGGCACGCATATAGCCGATTGCGCCTGCCAAAAGATGTCGGAGATGGCCTGGCCATAGCGGCCACGATTGACCCAGGAGAGGCCGTTCCAGGCGGCCATCGTCTCAAAGGCCGACCGGCAGAAGCGGGCAGAGTGGCTCTGGAGGACTACCCCGGGCGCTCCCTCGCCAATCTCCAGCCGTAGGCCGTTCAGAGGCGTCGCATCGAAGCCCTGGGCGTAGCTCATGACAAGCTGCCCACCTCTCTCATCCCGTAGGAACAGGGCCGCCGCAAGGCCGGGCTGCAACACCTCCACGATCTTGGAGACCACCACCTTCGGCAGGTCCTCCAGTGCAATGGTGGAGACCAACGCCTTAGATATCTCGAAGAGGCATGACAGCTCACGCGTCCGGTCCTCCACGCGGATCTCCAACTCCGCGTTCCAACGCGCGATCTCCTCGCGCGATTCCTTCAGCTTGACACGCATCGCATCGAAGGCGTGCGATAGGACGCCGATCTCGTCCTGCCGCACCGAGGTGATCTCCCTGTCCAGGTCACCCTCAGCGATGCGCTGGGTGGCCTCGGTGAGGACTTCGATGGGTGCGAGAACCCGTTTGGTTACTACGAAGGCGACCAACAGCGTCACGCCCAGGGATGCCAGGCTAAGTACGAGGAGATTACGCGATAGCTGGCGGCCCGCCACCTGGGCCTCCGCTGCGTCCTGCTGGGTGGCCACGCCCCAGGAGACTGTGGAGAGGGGGGCAAAGGCAACGATCTCGTCGTGCCCCACGAGTCCCTCCTCCGACTCGAACGTCCCCACCGTAGCCTTCTTCCTTTGAATCAGGAGGAGCAGATTATCCCGGTGGTGGCTCTTCTGGAGGACATCGCCGGGATCCGTGCTGGCCATCACGATGCCGTTCCCGTCCAGGAGCTGCGTGTGCCCCGTCTTACCGATCTTCAGCCCCTTGACCACGTCCGTGAAAGTGGCACGAGAGATGGGGGCGGAGCCGCCCAGGGCACCGATGACCCGGCCGGCAGAGTCGCGCAGCGGTACGGCCAGGGATACGGTTGGCACGCGCGTCGTAGTATCGAGGATCACGCCGGATACCTGCGGGCGACCCGTCTCCAAGGTGCTCTGCATATGAGGGAAATCGAGCATGTTCAGGCCGATGGCCTCGGGATCGGGAGGATAGGCCAGCAGCACGCTGCCCGTCCGGTCAAAGAGGTAGAAGTTTGAGGAGAAGAAGCGAGGCCGGTCCTTCAGGCCTTCCAGCAGGCGTCGCTCCGGCTCAAGGTCGCCATCGGATAGGTCGATGAGCGGAGAGCGTGCGGCCCCCTCGAAGGTGTCCACGTCCTCGCGCAGGTACTGCTCGACATGGTCCGCCGTCATCTGGGCCACCAGAAGGCGCTCCCTTAAGCCGATCTCGGAGCTCCGTTTAACGGCCTGGAGGGCGAGGAAGCTGAAGAGGCTGAACATGACCCCCAGGCCCAGGACAACCAGGAGGCCTATCTCTTTTTGTAGCGTCTTCTTTGTGAGGACCGAACGGAGGGACAAGGCTTGGCTCACATATAGCAGGACCCCTTGCTAGCCTGGGGAACCCGGAGGCAATTACCTCATACTACAGGCTTAAGTATGAAACAACAGCGATATTGCGTCAACTTGCACAAAGGCTATTGTATTGAAAGCCCTCGGCAACGTGCTGTATCATTATGTGCTGCTCACAGCCACGCCGCAGATACGCGAACGAATCAACCACTAGAGCGGCCCGTGTAGGCTCACCAGGGGAGGCTCGAAAATGCACGAAAAGACCACTGACGCCCCGAAAACGACAGGCCGCGTCCTCCACAGTCACGCGCGCTGGTATGATCTTCTCGAAAGAGTCATCTCGCACGGGTGGGTCAAGGCGACCCGGGAGAAGCTCATAGAGCTGGCCGCGCCAGCGCCCGGTGAGAAGGTGCTCGATGTCGGCTGCGGCACGGGCACGCTCGCGATCGCCATCAAGCGGCAGGCGGGCGCCGGCGAGGTGCACGGCATCGACGCCTCTCCTGAGATGATCCAGGTCGCGAAGGAGAAGTCAGCCAAAGATGGCTCTGATATCGATTTCCGGGTCGCCCTGATCGAGGCGATCCCGTTCCCGGACGCTTCCTTCGACCTCGTGACCAGTAGCCTCACGCTCCACCACCTACCGGACGATCTGAAGGAAAAGGGCTTCCTGGAGATACGGCGCGTGCTGAAGCCCGGCGGCCGCTTCATGGCGATGGACTTCGCCGCGCTCAGCCACTCTCCCCTCGGCCATCTGCTGTCGATCTTAGGCCACTCGCGCGGTGAGAGCATGGTCGGCAGGCTGACGCCGATGCTAAAGGACGCCGGCTTCAGCGATGTTGAGGGCATCCCCACACGCCATAAGAACTTCGCCTTCATCCGCGCCCGCTGACCAATTCCGATCTCTTTTGGTAGCGCCTTCTTTGTGAGGATGGACCAGGAGAGAGAACCCTTGATTCAACTTGCACAAGCCGCCCTCACCTATTGAAGGCCCGGCCAACTGCTGTTAGACTTGGTTAGAGAAGTACGCTCCGACAACCAGAAGGTACTTCTAGAGGACAGAAAGCACCGTTAATGGGTGGCATGCGCCCCCGTCACGTGGCCCTGGCTCTTCTCACCGTCCTTCAGAGTGTGCTCGTTGTGCTCGCCATCTCGCCGCAGGCGCGCGTCGGCGTTAAGACCTTCTTGCTGATCCCCCAACTTCTCCCCGGCGCGCCCGTGCGGCCCCTTATGTTCCTGACCCCAGCGCCCTCGAAGTCCGAGGTCAGATACGGCTACGGCGAGGAAGAGCGTATCGCAGACCTCTACAGGCCGGCGGGCGGGGGCAGGCATGGGGCCATCATCCTCTTCTTAGGGGTAAACCCCGCAGGCAGGGAGGACCCGCGCGTCGTTAGGCTAGCCTCGGGGCTGGCGCGCATCGGGCTGGTGGTGTTGGTGCCCTACTCGCAGGACATGGTGGACGAGCGCGTAAAGCCGCAGGAGGTTGGCGCACTGGTGGCCGCCTTCCAGTACCTGGAGCAGCAGCCCTTTGTGGCGCCAGGCCGAGTAGGCTTCGCGGGCTTCTGCGTCGGAGCATCCCTTGCGGTGGTGGCTGCCGAGGACCAGCGCATCAATAAGCGGGTCCGCTTCGTCAACGACTTCGACGGCTACTACGACCTGCGCGACTACATCGTCGAGATCGTGACCAAGAGCTTCCGCATGGATAGCACCATCCAGGCCTGGGAGCCGGATGACCTGGCGCAGCGCGTGGTTACACGGGAGCTCATCGAGAATATGCCGGCCCCTGAGGACAGGGCTGAGCTGGGGCGGGTCTTCATCAATGGGGAGCCCCTGGAGAGCCTAAACCAGGATGTCATTACGCCCGATGGCCAGGTTCTTTATCAGTTGCTCACCAGTACCGATGAACAAGAGGCCTACCGGCTGCTGGCGCAGCTTCCGCCCTCCGTCGAGGGCCTGGTCGCCCCGCTGTCGCCCAGCAGCGACATCGGCGGCCTCCAGGCGAAGCTCTTCGTCATGCACGACCGCAGGGACGATTTGGTGCCCTATGTTGAGTCCCGACGGCTGGTGGCTGCCGTCGACGGCAATGTGCCCATCCACTACACGGAGTTCAGCTTCTTTCAGCACGTCGACCCGACGCGCCATGTGCCCCCCGCCACCCTCCTGCACGAGCTCTGGAAGCTCTATCGGCACCTCTACGGCCTCATGCGCCTCGCCCTCGGTTAACAACCCTCAGAACGGCTGCGGACCGGCCAACCAGCCTCTATTGACTTGGTGGGTGAGAGTTGCGAAACTGAGTCAATCCTGCTCCGCGGACAGCCGAATAGATGCTTGCTAAAGTGAATAGCTGTGCCATTATCGGCCTCGATGGGGCTATCATCGAGGTCGAAGTGGACATCGCTTCCGGCCTGCCCGCCTTCTTCATCGTCGGTCTCCCCGACACCGCCGTCCAGGAGGCCCGCG
>JACQUE010000017.1 GCA_016210425.1 Chloroflexota bacterium
GAGGAGACGGATTCTTCAGCCCACCTTCGGCGGGCTTCAGAATGACAGTTTGCTCGACCCTGCATTTGCGTAGCAATGACATGAAGTGGCAGAGACTTTAGCTTGTGAACCCTGAAGAGGCTATTTCATAGCAAGAGGATACAAAAGAAGGACGGGGCGGCTCTTGATCCCTTTGAGGTAACTCGCCCCATCCTTCATTACGCCTTATACGAAAAGCGAGACTTCCGCGCCGGAGGCGAACTCAAGGAACGCGGCGGCTCCGGCGCATTCCGTCCCCTCGATCATGTCCTCGTCCGCGACGCCCATTACCCCCATCGTCGTCGAGCAACCGAACAGGTGGACGCCGAAGTGCCTGCACATGTCCAGTAGCTCCGGCACCGTGGGCACGTTCTGCTTGCGCATCATGCGCCGCATCATCCAGGTCGCCATGCCGGTCATGCCCGGTAGGGCGGCGATGACGTTGGGTATGGAGACGGGCATCGCCGGGTTACCCAAGGGCGCGACCTTCAGACTCGCATACTTCTTCTTGTTGACTATGTCCAGCCCAAAGAAGGTGAAGAATATCCCCACCTCCCAGCCCATCGAAGCGGCTGTTGTGGCCAGGATGAGCGGCGGATAGGCCATATCCAGGCTGCCCTTGGAGGCGACGATGGCCACGCGCTTGGGCTTCTTCTCATCAGTCATGTCCTTAGCCTTTCTCGATAATGAAGACGAAGGTGCCGCCTTCCTTGCTATTGGAGATCAGCTTGTTGCCGGTCTCCTGACACCAGGCCACGAAGTCCTTGGGCGATGCCGGGTCCGTGGCCAGCACTCTCAGCACCTGGCCCGGCTGCATATCCTCGATGGCCAGCTTGGCCCTGACGACAGGCATCGGGCAGAGCTGCCCCTTGGTATCGACGATCTTGTCTACCTTGACCTCAGCCATATGCGCCTCCCTGAACTTCATTTGTTTATCGATTCACTACGTCAACATTTTACACCGGAGAAAAGCCACGGTTCAACACACGCCTTGGGATGCCCCTTGGCCGGCTATCCCTTGGAGGAAAAGAAACCGGCCCTCTTACGATGGTCGGTTTTCCTTTCATCTTAGCTGTCCGTTCAGCTTTCCAAAGTCGCTTCCACGCTGAGGGTCACATTGCCCTTGAGCGCCTGCGATACGGGGCAGTTATCCTTCGCTGTCTCCGCCGCCTGCTTGAAAGCTGCTTCATCCATGCCCGGCACCCTGCCTCGCACCTTCAAGGCGCTGGACGCCACGCGCCAACCGCCCTCGACCCGGTCGAAAGCGACCGTGGCCCCCACCTCCAACCGCCGGGGCGGCTTGCCTGCGCGTCCCAGAGCAGCCGAGAGCGCCATGGAAAAGCAACTGGCATGAGCCGCGGCGATAAGCTCCTCGGGGCTGGTGCGCCCATCCGCCGCTTCGGTTCGAGAGGCCCAGGTCACAGGTAGCGACCGAAAGGCCTGGCTGCTGACAGCGGTAACATTTCCCGATCCTGATATCAGATCACCTTCCCAGACCACTTCGGCGCGACGCAGGGCTGCCATGACCTCCTCCTCTCTACTCAGGGCGCTTTACCTTTATTATACGCTGCTGCCGACCATGCCCTATGCATCTCTAGCGCTGCACCCTGGCTTGACGCGATGGTTCTTCAGATTGTGGGGAGGGCTGGGCAGGCGGGGCGCCCCTTACCGCCGAGGCAGCCATGCCCGCCACGATCACTCCTACAGCCCCCACTAGAGCCAGGTGGTAGGAATTCAGGAATACCGGCAGCACCTGTCGACCCAGATCCTGATCCCGCACAGCACCGCCCAACTCGCTGCCGAACCCCGATGCGATAAGCTGTCCAGTTACAACGGCACCCCATATGGCGATGCCCAGCGAGCTGCCGACGTTGCGCATGGTGGCCAAGAATCCCGAGGTGGTGCCATAGCGGTCGCGAGGCACGGATGCGAAGATGAAGGCGTTATTGGGCGACTGGAACATGCCCATGCCCATACCCAGCAGCAGGAGCGCGGCAACGATACCCACAGCGCCGGCATCAGCAGTGGTGACGCGGGACATGATCCAGAGGCCGACCCCGACTACCGCAAGCCCCACCGTGGAGATAGCCCTGGAGCCATAGCGGTCGGAGAGGCGGCCGCTGACCGGCGCCACCAGCGCCATCGCCCCCGGCGTCGCCATCATGACCAAGCCCGCGTCCCTGGCGCTCAGCCCTCGGCTGATTTGCAGATAGAAGGGCGTCAGGAAGACGTTGGACTGGAAGGCGATGAACGAGAACAGGCTGGCGCTATTGCCCAGAGAGAAACCCCAGGAACGGAACAGGCGCAGGTCCAGGGCCGGGTAACGGCTCTTGAGCTCAATGACCAGGAAGCTCACGCCAAGCGCACCAGCCGCCACGAAAAGGCCGAAGATAGCCGGCGAATTCCAGCCCAGGGCAGGCCCGCGGTTCAGGCCCACCACTAGCGCCAGGATGGTTCCAGCCCAGAGGGCAGAACCCAGCCAGTCGAAGGCTTCACCCCGCACTTGGGGCAGGCTGATGCGCGACTCCTGCAAGATGGCCACAGCGAAGGTCATGGCGAGCAAGCCGACGGGTATGGCTGCGAAGAAGACCCATCGCCAGCCCAGGGCGTCAGTGATAATGCCGCCGATGGTGGGCCCTGCGATGAGACCCATTGAAACGATGGTCCCGTTGGCCCCTAGTGCCTTGCCCCGCTCCTCAGGGGGAAAGACGGCGGCGATGATGGCCGTGCCGTTGGCCTGGATCATCGCGCCACCGACTCCCGCTATAGCCCGCGATAGCGCCAGTTGGACCACGTTTTGCGAAAGCCCGGCCAGCAGTTGGCCGATGACAAAGACGATGAACCCGGCGACATACACGCGCTTGCGTCCCAGGACATCCGCCAGGCGTCCGAAGGCCAGCAGGAGCGCGCCCATGGAAAGGAGGTTAGCCAGCACTACCCACTGGACAGCACCGAGCTGCGTGCCCAGGTCCGTCATCACGCGCGGCAGCGCGATGTTAACGATGCTGATATCCAGGGTGGACATGAAAACGCCGACGGAGACGGCGGCAAATGCCCACCACTTGTGGCTGTCCCCGCGGCTTGCCATTTCCAGGCGCTGACGCAGGCTCATTAGGCGGACTCTCTGCGGAATGGATGGGAATTTGCCTGCAAAGGCGACCTTAAGAGGATACCAAATATGGAAAGGCAGGTCTAGCGGCAGGAGCAGGGGGCGAGGCCCTGCGACCCCACCCCTTGCAAAAGATGCTACCGCTGGAGGAAAACTATAGCGTAGTACTTCACGTTCCCCGAGCCAAGCGCCTCGCCAACGCCGGCCAGATTGTATCTGGCGGTCAGGATCTGCTCGCGGTGGCTGGGGCTCTTCATGAAGGCGTTGACGATCAACGAGACAGACTGATCATCTGGCCCATTGGCCTCGCCGATGATCTCGCTGGTGCCGCCCGGGTCGACTCCGTTGGCCTTCAAAAGATCGAAGGCCGTGACCCCGTCGGGGGAAACGTGGGCGAAGTAGTTGCGAGTCGCCATGTCGGAGGCCCGCATCCTTGCCACTTTGGTGGCCGCATCCTGGATGCCCACCGGCTGCAGCCCTGCCTTCCGGCGCTCCGCGTTTATGCCGTTTAACATCGCCTGCTCAAGGGGATTGAGCACGACCGCAGGGACCGGCGTCGGTGGTGGCGGAGGCGTCAGCGTGGGTGAGGCCCGCGTCGGGGGAACGGCCGTGGGGGTGGCGGTAGGCGGGACCGGGGTAGGCGAAATAGCTATGGGGGTAGCGGTGGGC
>JACQUE010000134.1 GCA_016210425.1 Chloroflexota bacterium
GCCGCGCCGCCCGCAGCAAGGCCAACCTTAAAGTACGCCAGCCGCTGGCGAAGGTGCTGGTCAAGGCGCGGTCCCAGGCGGAGCGCGAGGCCCTGGAGCGGCTGAAGCCCCAGGTGCTGGACGAGCTGAACGTCAAAGACATGGCCTTCGTAGCGGATGACAGCGAGGTCGTCAACTACGATGTGAAGCCCAACTTCAGCCGCCTCGGCCCTAAGTACGGGGGGCAGGTGAGGCAGGCGGTGGCCGCCCTGACAGCGGCTGACCCCAACGCTGTCGCGCAGAAGGCGCTGGCGGGCCTAGCCTTCGTGACGGACGGCTTCGAGTTCGGTCCAGAGGATATGGCCGTGACGGCGTCCAACAAGCCGGGCCTGGCCGTCGCTAGTGAAGGTGGCTATACAGTTGCCCTGACGACGGAGGTCACGCCGGAGCTGGCAGCCGAGGGCCTGGCGCGCGAGATCGTGCACCGGCTGCAGATGATGCGCCGTTCCGCCGGCTTCGACATCGCCGATTACATTGTCACTTACTATCGGGGCGCTCCTGAGATAGCGAAGGTCATGCGTGACCACGCCCCCTACATCAGGCAGGAGACCCTCTCCCGGGAGCTGGTCGAGGGGGAGTCGCCGCCCCAGGCCTACACCGAGCGGCACCAGGTTGACGGCTACGAGCTGGTCCTGGGCGTGAGGAAGGAGCAGGCTTAGGGACCCACCGGCCTCTCGCCCAGGGTGACGGTCACCTTCGCGCTCTTGCCGCTGCGCATGTATGTGGCCTCGATCTTGTCGCCCACCTTGTGGGATGAGATGAGGTCGGTCAGGTCGCGCGACGCCTTCATCTTCTTGCCTTCGACCTCGGTGATGATGTCGCCGCGCCTGAGGCCGGCCGTGTCTGCGGGCCCTCCCCGCAGTACGTCCATGACGAGGATGCCTTCCTCTACCGACAGGCCAAGCTGCGAAGCGATAGACGGGGTGACGGCGACGAGGCTAATGCCGATCCAGGGACGCACGATCTTACCCTTCTCTTGAAGCTCTTGGATTATGGGCTTGGCGCTGTTGATGCTGATTGCGAAGCCGATGCCCTGGGCCTGGCTGATTATGGCCGTATTGATGCCGATAACCTCTCCATCGAGGTTGACCAGCGGCCCGCCGCTGTTGCCGGGGTTTATGGCGGCGTCGGTCTGGATCAGGTTCTCCAGGCTACTACTACTGTTGGCCGCAATGGTGCGGTTTAAGGCGCTGATGACGCCCTGGGTTACGGTAGGCCCACCTTCGAGTCCCAGGGCATTGCCGATGGCGACCACCCAATCGCCGATCTGCATCTTGGAGGCGTCGCCCAAAGGCGCGATGGGTAGGTTCTGTCCGTCGATCTTCACGACCGCTAGGTCGGTTGTAGGGTCGCGCCCAATTAGCGTACCGCTGAAGCTCCGCCCATCAGGCAGGACCACGTCCATCTTCGTGGCTCCCTCGACCACGTGGTTATTGGTGACGATGAATCCGGCCTTGTCGAAGATGACGCCGGAGCCGGCGCCTTCTTGGGGCACCGCCTGCAGGAAGAAGTTTGTGCTCACCGTGCGAACGAAGATGGAGACGACGGCGGGCCGCACCTCCTCGGTAACCTTGCGGATGTTGGGGAAGCTAGTGCTGATATCGATCTTGGCCGAGGGTGTGTTGGTGGGAGCCGGCGTCTGATTCACGCCTGGGGTGGCCGCACCGGCCTGGGCCGCCGCTCCCGGCGTCGGGGTCTTGGCGCTGGACTTGCCGCAAGCCGCCAGGAGCAAGCTGGCGACCAGCAGGCTAGCCAGGGCCATCAGGGGAACGATACGGACCGCTTCCCACAGCCGCTTATGTTGGTCCGGCGAGCGTTTCCCTCTCATCTCTTCCCATCTCCTGTCTTCTTGTTTTGCTCTGACGCTCTGGCTCCTCTGTGTTGACTGAGGTTCCTGGCAGCGGTGATGGGGACCGTAAGATAATGGCGGTATCGGCCTAGCTCCGGCCCTTTAAGCTCCGCGGGCCGTTTTGGCATTCGAGGGATCTGGTATGCCAGCTCAGCACAAAAAAGGAGGACGATGGCGGAGAGATAGAAGAAGGTGAGCAGTGCGATGATGGAGCCGACTGACCCATAGATGGCATTGTACTTGGCATAGTTCTGGGCATACCAGGCGAAGACGTTCTTAAGCGCCTCGAAGCCTATAGCGGCCAGCAGGGCGCCTGGGAGGATGTCCCGCCACCTAATGCGGGTGTTGGGTAGGAAGCGGTAGGCCAGCAGGAAGACGGCGAAGGTGAACGCGAAGGGCGCAAGCAGTCCGGCGGCATTCCAGAAGAGGTCGCCCATAAAGCTGCGGGTGCTGGGAAGGAGGGTGGCGAGACGCTCTGCAACGGATGGGGGGAATAGCTTGGCGAGGCCTTCTCGGATCGATTGCTCGTTGCGGAAGATGCTGTCGGCAAGGTCGCTGCTTAACGTTCGCAGGAAACGAATGCCTGCCGTGGCCAGGAGGGAGAGGATGAGCAGGATGCCCAGAGTGAATATGACGCCGAAGTCCAGGAGCTTCTGTTTTACGAAGTGGCGCTGAGCTGTGATGCCCCAGACCTGGTTTATGGACTCCCTTACGTTTGCGAAAACGGCGGAAGCGGATAGCAGGAGCCCTATTATGCTGACGATCCCCGTGGTGCCACGGGCCCGCGCCACCCCCTCGATGGTGCCCCTGATGAGGTCTCTTGAGACAGGGATCTGGTCCTCCACCGCGTTAACAAGCCTGTCGGTGAGATCGGGTGACTTCACTATGAAGCCGAATATGGAGACAGCTGCAAGGAAAAGGGGGAAAAGGGAGAAGAGACCGTAGTAGGATATGGCCGCGGCGAGCCGGGTACACTTGTCCTCCATGAACTTTTTAAGCGAAGTCCTGAGAAGGACGTAAGTGTACTTGAGAACGTGGGCCATAAGGAGGCTGATAGCCTTTCGTAGCGGCGATCGCTGGCCAAAAGATAGTAAGGAAAGGACTCCAGGATTGTCAACATGGGTGCTAATGGAGATTCCTCCTCTTCAACAAGTATACTACACTGCTGGTCTCGGTATGTTTCAGAATAGATGTAAGACACGGCAAGCCTCGAAGGGTATGTAAAGCCATAGGGGCTTGGATGGCCGTTTTCGGCGGCGAATATTATAATGTTGGTAACTATAAACTGCTAAAGGTATGTCTGGTTTTAGTGAGAGGGAAAGGGCTTGGAACCGGGGGCAGCGACTGTCCGAGCCTTCGTAGCCATTGAATTGCCGTTTGAGGTACGTTCGTACGTCGGTCGGCTGGCTAGCTCCCTGAAAGCCGTCGTTCCATCGTACGTGCGGTGGGTCGACCCCCAGGGGATGCATCTAACTCTCAAGTTCCTTGGCAATGTTCCCACCGGTGGGCTTCCTGAGATGGAGCGGGCTCTGGCGGGGGTAGCGGCGGAGAGCCGCCCTTTTGGTCTCAGATTGGCTGCTGTCGGTGGCTTCCCCGACCTAGGCCAGCCACGAGTTATATGGCTCGGGCTTGTGAATGGTGTAGCGCCGTTGATAAGCGTGCAGCGTCGGGTAGAGAAGGCTCTGGTCAAGCTTGGCTATCGGGCGGAGGAACGCCCTTTTGCCCCTCATCTGACGCTGGGCAGGGTTCGCGAGGGTGTTATCGCCGCCGAGCGGCGGGTGTTGGGGCAGGCGGTGGCGACAATGGAAACCGGCGACCTGCCGGCCTGGCAGGTGGAAGGCTTCAGCCTTATGCGAAGCCAACTGACCCCTCGCGGAGCAGTCTACACACGGCTTGCAGATTTTCCTTTTGGCGATGGGTTGTCACCGCAGTGAAGCATAGGGTATACTTGTTGATACTTTGTTTACCCTGCTATAATACGAGAATGTTACCAAGGTGGGAGGAGGACTAAGCGGTGGACAACATCGTCTTTCCAAAATGCCAGCGATGCAAGGTGGGGGATCTCGTGCCGTTGTCGGA
>JACQUE010000130.1 GCA_016210425.1 Chloroflexota bacterium
CCACCACTGCCATGTCCCTCGCCTTTATGATGCAGCGTTTGGAGGGAGGGCTGGTGGCGCCTGTCGCAGGCTACCTCTTTGACCGGCTGGGCCCCCGTAAGATCGGGCTTGTAGGGACCTTTGTGTCGGCCAGCGGATTCCTGCTCATGACTCGCATTCATTCGCTGCCGTTGTTTTACACTTCCTATCTTATGATCGCCTTGGGCTTCAGCTTTGGTCTGGGTGGCGTGGGTCGAGCAGTGATCGCCAACTGGTTCATCCGTCTCCGAGGCAGGGCCATGGCCGGGCAGATGGTAGGTTTCGGCTTATCAGGCAGCATTGCGCCACTCATGGTGGTGTTGATAAACCACTTTGGCTGGCGAAACACGCTGCTTGCTTCCGGCATCGGCCTCCTAGTAATAGGTATCCCAGCCAGCCTGATCATGGTGCACCGGCCCGAGGACAAGGGGCTGCTGCCGGATGGGGTGGCCACCGCAGCGGAGGCGGCTGAGAAGCGGGCCAAAGCCCGGTCCGCATCCAAAGACGGAGGGAACGAAGTCGATTTCACCGCCAAGCAAGCTGTTTCAACCGTCGCCTTCTGGGCGATGGCTGTCGGTTTCACTATGGGTAACTTCGGGCAGAGCTCCCTCATGGTGTACGAGATGCCGGCCCTCAAGAGCGCCGGCATCAGTAGAGAGACCGCGGCCTTAGTGATAACGGCCATCACCCTCACGAGTGTGGCAGGCCGCCTGGGCTTCGGTTGGCTGATGGACCTCCATAGCAAGAGGCTGACAGCCGCCGCTACCATCGGTTTGCAGTCGGTGGGTATCCTCCTCTTTGGTCTCCTTTTCCTCCGACCGCATCTGGCTTCTGCCGCTCTTCCTCCTCTTCTACGCCCCCGGCTACGGCGGCACCATAGTGACCCGTCCTGCTATGCAGGGTGACTACTTCGGGCGGAAGGCATTCGGAACGATCCAGGGACTGGCGATGGGTGTGAGCGGCCTCGCTGCCATGGCGGGCCCTGTCATCGCCGGCCGCATTTACGATGTCACCGACAGCTACCGCCTTGCATTTCTCATATTCTCTGTTATGAGCGCTACCGGCTGTCTGATAGTCCTACTCTTCGCCAAGCGCCCGCGGGCGCCGGAGGTGGCTCCGGCTCCGGCTATTGTAAGGGAAGAGGCATTGAGGGAAGAGGCTTAGTTGGGCACTAGGGCGCGCCGGATGTTGGAAGGGGCATGAGGATGCCACTGGCGCACCTAGAGTGATTCGAACCCCCGGCCCCCGTGGGTCTATTTGCCACAGGGTTGTTAGTTCGCGGGGATTTCACGAGTGTGGATTGCCGGCCGTCTCGCGCGAAGACCGAGGCTCGTCCGCGATAACAGCGTTGGGGCATGTTTTCAAGAAAGTTTGAGTCACGAGCGCGGTCGCCCTGCGCCAGTAGGTGCGTGAGACGCGCTCCCCGTCACGCCCATCTCACGGGCAACTACGCCACGAGTCTCCCGGCAATAACTGCCTGGAGCACGTTCCTGCGATACGTCTAGGAGGCAGCCCCTACGCTGGGTCGATAGGCGCATGGGCTGCTTAGGGTGGACTGGACTGAGCCGTCCAAGGCGAGTTTGGCGAAGACCATACATCTCCTAACCCAAGTCCTAGTCCACCGACTTGGAAGCTGGTATAATAGCCGACAATAATGCAGCTTAACCTTTTTCGCCCCTTTCACGTTTTTCAACACGAAGGGTGGCGGGCAGTTCAACAGGATTGGTTGGCAGGGAAGCCGTGCTTGGAGGTGGCATGCGCCAGGTTACAGCGCGATTGCTCCTTGCTGGGGTTCTAGCTGCCCTCATTATCGGGGCCCTTTTCGCCACGACGAGGCAATCGGCATCTTCTCAAAGTGGTCTTCCGAAAGAAAAACAGCAGATTGAGGATCGTCTGGAGCGGATGCGGACGGAAGCGCTTAAGAAATCTCGCCCCGGCAGAGACCCCAGTGCTCGTCCATCGGTTGAAGCCAAGATATCTGCGGAGTCGCGGTCGCCTTTCCCAAGCATCCAGGCTTCGGTGGGAGTGATAGTTGAGAGCGGCCAGGCGCCCTTCCCCGGATCGGTCTACGCTTTCGAAAATCATTGGTACAAGGACACCGACAGCGGATACCTCACGGTCTATGCAGGGTACGAGCGGGCCGATCCTTCTCAAGGGCTGGTAATCGTGGAGGCAACTTCGCGGGAGTTGGGGAAAGGGGACCGGCCAATCGTTTATCGGACACCGGTAAAGGCTGGCTCTTTGCGCGTTGTCGCAGCTAGCGGCAGCCGTATCACCCTTTCCTCGGCTAGCGGTCAGAGTTTCACGTTTGACTTCGAATCGCGAGCGTTTGTGTTTCCATAAACCCGGGGGCTTGCCGTTGGTTCACCGACCCTCGTTGCGCCGGCTCCCGAGATTTGGGCGGAAGGCTCTGAAGCATCTGCCGCTCAAAACCTCTGGAATGTTTTTCGCGTTCTCTTTCATCTTCGGCTGCGCAACATCGACGCCCTCGCCGACAGCCACAGCGCTACTGCCCAATCGGTCTACATCGACGCCGCCACCGGCCGTTAGCTCACCGTCGCCGGTATCCCAACGCTCGTGTCCGCCGCCTCCGTCCGATTGGCAGCAGGTGAACTCGTTACGTGGCTACCTTATCCACGACGGCGCCATTGATCCGGCGAACTGCCGCCTTCTTTTAGTTGGCGAGCAACCGAGCCCGGCGAGCGGTGGCATAGTCCTCTCCTCGGATGATATGGGCAATTCTCTTCAACTGCCGACGCTCTTGCCGCAGGCCCTCCACCTGAGGCGGATTGTGTCCGGTGACCTTGAGGTGGCCTGGCTCGTTGGAGACACACGCGACGGACGAGGCCTCCTTGCCAGGACAAAGGATGGGGGAAAGACCTGGCAGGAGAAACCTCTACCATCCACAGTTAACGATGTTAGCGGCCTGGCGTTTACCCAGGGGAAGATGTGGGCCGTAGGCCAGGCTGGCTCCGACGGGGTCCTGCTTTCCAGCACCGACGGCGGCGACACTTGGAAGGAAGTCTTGCGGCTGCCCGCCCAGGGAGGGCGTTCCGCTCGGTTCACTGGCCTGGCCAGCGCTGATCCAACCATTGTGAGCATCGGAACCGATGGGGTTCAGGGAGTGATACTGGTAAGTCACGATAGTGGAAACACATTTAAGCGACTGACTGGCGTCACCATCACGGCTGCCACAGGCCTTGCCTTGGTGGACACTGACCACGTTTATGTAAGTGGTTACCACCAGTCGGATCTGAGAGACGAAACTTCGCGAAAATATGTGCTGCTTGTGTCCAAAGACGGTGGCAACAGCTTCGATCCGATATCAGTCCCGGCTCCGTTTGTGGGTGACGTTTGGTTCTCCTCGCCAAGGCACGGATTCCTTATCGGGGCTGCCAGCGGAGGCCCAGCCATATTAGAGACGAACGACGGCGGATCGACCTGGCAGGCCGCTCTTCTCAAGACGGCGCCCTTTGTATCGGGTCTGGAAAGGCTTTTTGGCGCGGCCAATTTTGTGTACGGAGTCGGAGGAGCCGGCCTTTTTGTCAGAGCGAGCGACTCCAACAGCGGAAGGTGATGACCTTGTTACGATGTCTCGCCTCTTCCTCACAGTGACGGCCTTTTTGGCCTTGGGCCTGGTGGTGTACGACTCACCGCTGGCACAGGCTACGCCGGCTCCGCCTTCCCCAACGTTGAGCTGGTACATCCGCACAGTCGATGGCGCCACCCTATACGATATGGGGTGCCTAAGCGGCCGCGAGGCGCATAACGGCGTCCTGATCCTCGATTTCGGGCAAGCGTGGCTTGAAGGAAGCACTTACGGAAGCATAATCTTTGACCCCTACAATAGCTTCGCCTCCATATCGCAGATCGAAGAAGCCACCAAGGCATTCCTTACCGGCTACTGGAACTGCACCCCTTCGTGGACTTATATCACCGTAGTGATCGGGACGAGCAATTACCATGGCTACACCACTTCCGGGCATGGTCAAGCGTGGGCGCAGATGGTCAACCGCATTAATGATTGGATAACGTCGCCGGCCGGCTATGCTTCGCAAGAGGCAGTGGTGGGCGGCAACGACATGGAGCTTAGCTGGAATAGCGCCGCCGCAACGCGCTCTTGGGCACAAGGCTACGCCTCGGCTGGCCTTTGGCCTTACTATAACTTTGGCGCCTGCGAAGGCTGCCCCACTAAGGACTACTGGTGGTGGGTGCCCAACAATGGCTGGACCCTGGAAGATGTTTGGTTTGTTTCCTGGGGCGTGGCAAATGCATGGCCTCTTCCAGAGATCTACCTTGAAAGTGGTATTAACGCGGATCAGTGGCAGTACCTAAGTCGTTGGTCTGCCGTTAATCATAGCCAGCGTATGACTTCGAAGGGTGCCTTAAGCCAGTGGGCGGCTGCAGGCTTATGTTGTACTAACACACCCGCCCAAGCGTGGATGCAGCTTTGGAACTCCCTCAATGCCGACCCATTGACTGCTCAGGATCTGTCCTGGTCGACCGATATCTCCTGGAACACCGTCTGGTCGACCCCCAAGATCACCGCCGTGTCAGATGCTGCGACCTCCGCGCTCTGCGATAGCGGAGGCAACTGCGTGGCTAACAGCGCCTTGAGCGTTACGGGCTCGAACCTTTCCACCGGCTCTGCTACCGCAAGCTCGTGCGGCCCCAGTGCCCCGCTCACTTTGGAGAACACGTCAGCGATGGTTGACGACGTGAACGTCCCGATTTGCCGCGTCAGCTCAGACCAGGTCAAGTTCTGGTTTGGCGCGTTTCCTCCCGGTACTCACACATTGGTAGTTGTTCGGGAGGACCTGGCAAGCCCGGGCTTCTCGTTTACTTCTCGTCTACCGGCCTGGTACTTTGCGGAGGGGTGGACCGGTTCCGGCTGGCTGACCTTCATCCCCATGATGAACCCCAACGCCACTGCCGCCAATGTGACGGCCACGTTCATGCTGGAGGGTGGCGGGAGTGTGGTCAAGAGCTACGTAG
>JACQUE010000138.1 GCA_016210425.1 Chloroflexota bacterium
CAGCAATAGGGAGGTGTTGCACATGAGGAAAAGGGTCCTGGTTGTCGGAGGGGTATTGGCGCTCCTCTTCGGCACGCTGGCCGCCGTGGGCGCGTTCGCAAGCGGCGGTGAGGCGGGCTCAGTGGACCTGGAGATGCAGGCGGGGAGAAACGTCAACGCTATTACCTATAGTATCATCGTCCACAACAACACATCATCTGCTTTGAGCAATGTCTACGTTTCGGGCCTGGTGCCAAGCGGGACCAAGTTTGAGAAGGCTACGACTACGCCGGCAGGAGCCGGGTTAATTGGCGCAACGGCCACCGTCGCCGGGTGGGTCGTGAACAACGTTCCCGCGGGCGGCTCGGTGGGGCCAATCCAGTATACGGTGACGGCTACGGGGGCAAGCGTCGGCGCGAACCACGCCTGGAGCCGCTGGCTCAATCCCAAAGATGGGTCAGCGGTTTCGTCCGACGTCAGAGCCGACTATCCGCTCATCGGCATGAAGTCGGTCAGCTTCAGGGCAAACAACACAGAGGCCTACCCGGAAAAACAGGTAGCTATCACCCTCAAGGGAGGGTATGCCTACCAGAACAGCGAGAAGATCGTCACCTCCGGCCTCAACAGCGTGGGCGTCGGCTCGTACGCTTACATGGAGAGCCGGGACACGGATGCCCTGGGTGAGAAGGTTACCGCCTACTCCTGGCAGATAACGGCCAAGCCCTTCGGCTCCGGGGCCGCCATTGAGATTCCAACCGCTCAGAGTGTCCGGTTCAAGGCGGACAAGATCGGAAAGTATATCGTCAGGCTGACGGCCACCAACGCCAAGGGGCAGCCGGCCGTAGATGAGATAGAAGTCTACGCGGGCGAGTACGCCGGTGCAAGCCTCTGCGCCTCCTGCCACGACGGCAGCGTGGCCCAGGACATGGTCTCCTCCTGGAAGGAGACCGGCCACGCCACGAAGTTCGAGGTCACCTATGGTAGCTACACCGGCGAGCGTGACTACTGTGTCCGCTGCCACACCGTGGGCTACGACGAGGCCGACGCCGCGGGCGGCATAGACGACGCGGCCCGGGCTGCGGGCTGGAACCCGGCCAAGGACGGCAGCTTCCTGCACTGGGTGAAGGACACGAAGGCGTTCTCCTTAGCCGACATCAAGAGCGACGTGAACATGTCGCAGATGATCAACGTCCAGTGTGAGAGCTGCCATGGCCCCGGCGGCAACGCCCACACCCAGGCGAAGACCTTCAACGACGGCACCTGCACCCAGTGCCATCCGCAGCAGCAGCAGTGGAAGGAGTCGGCGCACGCCAAGAAGACGGGCTACAACGAGATCCACATGGCCGAAGGCACTAGCTGCGTCGAATGCCACACCGGCCAAGGGTTCGTCCAGGTGGCAATTCGGGGCAAAAAGGCTATCTTCCCCAACCAGGCGACGGCTACTGAGCCTGCTACCCTCGTTGATGCCAATGCCCAGCCACCCATCGCCTGCGCCACCTGCCACGACCCGCATGCAGCGACGTATCCCTTCAAGGCCGCCGATGGGTCCCTGAAGTCGCTCCAGTTGCGCGTCGAGGGTGACGTGGCGAT
Source organism: Chloroflexota bacterium (assembly GCA_016210425.1). Classification (GTDB taxonomy): domain Bacteria; phylum Chloroflexota; class Dehalococcoidia; order JACQUE01; family JACQUE01; genus JACQUE01. The sequence continues at coordinate 1,570 of JACQUE010000138.1, forward strand.
GCCTAACGGCGTGACCGTCGACGCCGAGGAGTCGGCGGTGTGCGTGAAATGCCACGCCAACAGGCGTGACGTGACCTACAAGGCCGAGTACCTGGCCGGCAGTAGGGCGCGAAGCACCCACGACAATACCCAAGCGGACATCTTCTATGGTGTGGGCCAGTTCACCTTCGGCAGCGAGACCTACGTCAACTCCGTCCACCCCAGCCTCATAACCGAGGGCTGCGTGACGTGCCACATGGCCGCCAACCCGGTCGCGGGCCCCGGGCCTGACGGCAAGGCTGGCACCAGCGACGACGTGAAGGCCCTCTCTGTGGGCGGCCACTCGTGGAACATGGAGGCGGACTGGGAAGGCAAGCCTGTCGCCAACACTGCGGTGTGTGCCCAGTGCCACGCCGGCCTGAACACCTTCAACCGCACCGCGGCCGGCGACTACGACGGCGACGGCAAGATCGAGGGCGTCCAGGATGAGGTGAAGGGCCTGCTGGCCGTCCTCGCTGCCAAGTTGCCAAAGGATGCCAGCGGCGTCGTGCTGAGCTCGACGATAAGCGCGACCAACACCACCGAGCTGCAGCGTAAGGCCCTCTGGAACTACTACCTGGTGAACAACGACGGCAGCAACGGCGTCCACAACACATCCTTCGCGGTGCAGGTCCTTCAGAAGACCTACAAGGCCCTAACCGGAAGCGACGTACCTGGCGCGAAGCTGCGCTAACCAGTTTACAGGGCTAACAGGCGGATGCCTGCTCGGATCGGCGCCTATGCGGGGGATTGGCGGGGGAGTGGAACGGTCTCGCTAGGCGCCGATTCGTCTATAGCCAACGAGCAGTGCTACCCCTATCCCAGCTGGATTCTAAGCCAAGGGTCTGGGTGAGGCTATGCCAAATGTCCTCGTTGCCAGCGACGACAGGAGTATCGCCGGGCTGATAGCGCTGAACCTGGAAAAGAGGGGCTACTCCACTGTGACATGTGAGGTTCAAGGGGAAGGGCTAGCGTCTAAGGTGGCTGGCACCTTCGATTTGGCTGTCATAGACCTGCCGCAAGATGACCTGGAGGTAGTGGCCGTAGCCCTAGCCAGGGTGCTGAAAGCGCCCCTGATCATACTTTGCGAGGCCTCACTGAGCAGGGCTCGCCTGGCACAACTAGGGGGAGCGGCCTACATAAGGAAGCCTTTCGATATGGACAGGCTGCTGGACGCGGTCAGGGTGATACTGGCGCGGGCGGATTGGAAACCAGACATATTTGAAAGGAGTAGCGGCGAACACTGGAAGGATCGACCGGAAAAGTAATATGATATGAGCGGTGTGTGGCATGGAGTTAAGCTCCAGCAAGCCCGCGGCCCAGGTGAGCCCCTATGATGGGCATCGGTGCCCTCACAAAGCTCTTAACGCAGATGGCAGAGCCGCCCGTGGCGCTGCAGCGCGATAGCTGTCTGAATCAGCGCCACAAGCAGACGGACTGCCATCTCTGCGTTGTGCTCTGTTCCAAAGAGGCTATCGCCCTCGGGGAAAGCGTCGTCGTAAACGCTGAGAGGTGCGTGGCCTGCGGCCTCTGCTGGCGCGGCTGCCCCACAGAGGCGCTGACCCTCCGGTCGATGGACCACCGCAAGCTCCTTTCGCAGGCATATGCCCTCATTGAAACCGATACGCGCATCGAGTTTGCCTGCCCTCGGAGAGGCGAAGGTGGCCCCAGCGCTGGATGCCAGGCAGTCCTTGAGATGACCTGCCTGGCCCAGGTCTCCGTCCCTCTTATCGTTGGCTCCATTGAGAAGGGCGCCAAGGAGGTATGGCTAAACGATAGCCGGTGTGGTGAGTGTGAGCTTCGGGCGACACAGCGGCAGATTGGCGAGACAGCCTTGGCCGCTCGCCAGATCCTGGAGGCGTTCGGAAGGGCGGGCACTGTGCACCTGTACAGCGAAGATGGCGCGCTTCTGGAGGGCCAGGGCCGGACGGCCAGGAGGCTGCGGGCGGAGGATTCCGTCCGCTCCCGTCGCGAGCTTCTTTCGATCTTCAGCAGCCGGCTCCTCACTGAAGTCAAAGGCTCCATCACGGAGCCCATAGCAAATGTCCTCGACACCCTGGCCCCACCCCCGTCGACTCGCAGGGTCCTGCCGCAAAAGGTCCCCAGCGAAAGGCTTCTGCTGCTCGGCATCCTCCGTGGCATGGGAGCCCCTGCTTTGGACAGCTATCCGCTGACCGGCTGGCGTTTGGCGAGGGCCGGCATCGACGATCGCTGCTCCGGCTGCGAGCTGTGTTCCATGTTCTGTCCCACCGGGGCTATCGTGAGGACGGAGCGGGCCGGAGAGCTTAGCATCGAGTTTCATGCGGCCTACTGCGTCGACTGCAAGATATGCGAGGCCGTTTGCCCGAGCAGCTCTCTGCGCCTCCAGGCTGATGTAACGCTTGCTGATCTGCTACAAGAGAATGGCAATGTTCTCGTCAAAGGGCCCATTGTAACATGCAGCGAATGCGGGGGTTCTTGCCTTGGCAGGGGCTCGCGCCCCCTGTGCTTCATCTGCGCTAAGAAGGGGGAGTTCGACCGTCAAGGAGAGGAATTTAAGGACTCGCCGGCCGAGGAGTGATCTTCGGGAGCGAAATGGTGAATAAAGGAAGTAGATTTGGTGTGGTGCAAAAAACACCATAGCTCCTAAAAACTGGTATACGCGAGGTTGGACTTTAAGGAAAAGACCGCTTGTATTGCTATGATATAATGTCCTTTGGGGTGCCATAAAACTAGAGAACTCATGGCCTGGAGCGGAAGGCTGGGGAACCTCTGGGGCCAGGGTGAGGCTAAAACTTGAGTGGACAAGGAGGCTCATCAATGGCGGTGCGGAAATTCGTGGAAAGGGTCGAGTTCGCAAAGGGTTTGGAAGGGGCCATCACAAACGAGTCCTCAGTAGGGTACGTAGATGGTGACCGTGGTGACCTGGTCTACCGAGGCTACTCCATCTATGACCTGGCTGAGCATTCCACGTTCGAGGAATCGTCTTACCTCCTTCTATTTGGGAAACTTCCAACCCAGAAGGAGCTGGACGAATTCAACAAGAAGCTGGTGGGATACAGGCAGATCCCAGGTCTGACCTACGACGTGCTACGCCTGCTGCCTAAGACTACTCACCCCATGGCCGCAATGCGGACTGCGATCTCTAGCCTGGGGAATGCGGACCCCGACGCGGACAAGTGGGATGTCGAGCACTATGCGGAGATCGGCACCAAGCTCATTGCGCAAGCTCCAACCGTGACGGCGGCAATAGCGAGGCTTCGCAAGGGTCTGGAACCGATAGCTCCAGACCCTAATTTGAGCCTGGCGGCAAACCTCCTCTATATGCTCAATGGAGAGAAGCCCGACGAGACCACTGCCAAGGTGCTGGATGTGTGCTTGGTTTTGCACCAGGACCACGAGCAGAATGCCTCTACCTTCACCTGCATGGTGGTCGAGTCATCGCAGTCCGATATCTACTCGGTTGTCACCGGAGGCATCGGCAGCCTGAAGGGGCCGTTGCACGGTGGCGCCAACGAGCAGGCTATTACCGAGATCCAGAATGTCCGGAGGCTGGGTGGGGTCGCCAAGGTACCGGAGTACGTGAAGGATGCCCAGTCCAAGGGCAAGCGATTCATGGGCTTCGGCCACCGGGTGTACAAGGCCTACGACCCCAGGGCCCGAATACTGAAGAAGTACGCCGATCAGCTTTCCTCGACGCCGGAGGACAGGGAGCTCTTCGATATAGCTGTTGCCATTGAGAAGCAACTGGAGCCTTACCAAGAGCGAGGCATCTTCCCCAACGTCGACTTCTACTCGGGCATCGTCTACCACAGCATGGGCATCGAGCGCGATATGTTCACCCCGCTGTTCGTGGTTGGCCGAATGCCTGGCTGGGTCGCACGCGTGATGGAGTACCTGCCTGAGAACCGGCTCTTCCGGCCCAGGGCGATCTACATCGGCGAGTTCGACAGGCAGTACATGCCCATCGACCAGAGAAAGTAGGTGGATGAATCTAGCCGGGACGCCGGTCGCCGATTCGGCGATCAGCAATGTTGAAGGCCTGGAGGGCAGGCTTACCTATCGCGGCATCGACATCCGTGAACTGGCCGAGGCTTCCAGCTTCGAAGAAGTAGTCTATCTGCTCTGGCACGGCAGCCTGCCGTCTCAGAGTCAGCTTAACGGCTTCATGGAAAAGCTCGTCGCGGAGCGAGGACTCCCCGAAGAGGTTCTCGCCGCGGTCGAGCTTTTCCCTAAGTCCGCTCCTCCAATCGAGGTCGCCCGCACGGGTGTCTCGATGCTTGCCATGTTTGACCCGGACCGTGGCAGTAACGCCCCCGAAGCGACTTTACGCAAGGCCATTCGCCTCACTGCCAAGCTTCCTTCGATTGTCGCTGCTTTCCATCGCTGCAGGCAGGGTCTTGTGCCGCTGGCACCGGGTGACAGCCCCGGCCTCGCCGCCGATTTTCTGCAGATGCTCTCCGGTAAGGAGCCGGATGATGTCTCCAGGCGCACCCTGGATATCTGCCTCATTGCCCACGCCGACCACGAGTTCAACTCGTCCGCTTTCGCCGCTCGGGTCACTGCTTCGACGCAGGCCGACCTCTACGGCGCCGTCACGTCCGCCATCGCTGCGCTCGCGGGCCCCATGCACAGTGGGGCCGGCGAGCGGGTGGTGGAGATGCTGGAGGCTATCGGTGAGGATGGAAGCGCGGAGCAGTGGATCAGAGCCGCGCTAGGGCGCAGGGAGCGTATCCACGGCTTCGGGCACATGGTCTACAAGACGGAGGACCCAAGGGCTACGATCCTGCGCGAGGTGAGCCGTTCTCTCGGGGAGCGGGTTGGAGACTTGCGGTTGCACAGGGTGTGTCGCAAGGTGGAGGAGGCGATGCTGGTGCAGAGGCAGCTATACCCCAACGTCGATTTCTACTCCGGCCTCTGCTATCGGGCGCTGGGTATCCCGAATGACCTTTTCGGTACGATATTTGCCGTTAGCAGAATGGGCGGCTGGGTTGCCCACGTCCTGGAGCAGTACGAGGATGGCCGTCTGGCCCGTCCCCGCTCGCGCGACGTGGGGCCGGCTCACACCAGCTACGTGCCAATCCAAGAAAGGTAAGCTACTCTCGTGCTGCGTTCCCTATCGAAACACCTCAGGTGCAGGCTTCTTCCAGCATCCCTGGGCTTGCTGATGCTCGCGGCGTTCTTAGCCGGATGTGCAACATCGGGAAACGCTCAGCAGGCTCCTACCCAAATCTCAATAGTGGAGCTTCCGACGGCTACGCCG
>JACQUE010000139.1 GCA_016210425.1 Chloroflexota bacterium
CCTCTGGCCGATCATCCTCTCAGACCGGCTACCCGTCATAGCCTTGGTGGGCCGTTACCTCACCAACTAGCTGATAGGACGCAAGCCCCTCCAAGAGCGCCCGAAGGCTTTGGTGAAGGGCCTCTACACCCTCCACATTATGCGGTATTAGCCCCGCTTTCGCGGGGTTATTCCCCACTCCTGGGTAGGTCACTTACGCGTTACTCACCCGTCTGCCACTGATCCCGCAGAGTAAGCGAACTCACTCCATGGAATCCGTTCGACTTGCATGCGTAATGCACGCCGCCAGCGTTTATCCTGAGCCAGGATCAAACTCTCATTTAAAGCTTTGTCCCTTACGGGACTTTGGCTCTGACTTGAACCCGCTCTCTCAAACCACTATCCAGTTGTTAAGGTGCACACACCTCTTCCGAGGCGCCGTTTTCCTCGCGGAAAACTATAGTACCACATAGGACCCGGCTTGTCAACATTCTGCTCCAGAGCAGCTTGCCGACCGCCCAGGCCCGACGAGAAAACCTTTCTCTTACGGACATAGTATACTATCATCTGCTTATGAGACCTGTCAAGCTGGTTGCAGCTATGGAAAAGGAATCTGCGGAGCCCAGGAAAGCCCCCCGCCCGGCCTTGCGCTGGCTGCTCGTCCTGGCGTGGATGGGGCTCATATTCTACGTCTCATCGCGCTCCCAGCTTCCGACGGGCCACGGAGCCCTGGGCGAGGCGGTGAGCTTCGGCGGCCACCTCAGCGAGTACGCGATCTTGGGCGGGCTGCTGCGATGGGCGCTGAGCGCTCGCGCGGGCCTCCTCACCCTGGCTATCGCCGTCCTCTACGCCCTCTCCGACGAGTTCCACCAGAGCTTCGTCCCCGGCAGAAATGCGTCGGCGCTCGACTTCCTGGTGGACATCCTAGCCGCGTCTCTTGCCATCGCCGCGCTGCCGCGGCTCCTTGGAGCGATAAGGCGATCGCGGCGCTCCCTCGCCCGAAGGCCCTAGCTCTCCGCCGGCTCGATGTAGATCTCGCCGAAAGCCTCCTCCTGTCGCACCTGGACCTCGGCGCGCCTCAGAAGCTCTAGGAGGGCGAGGAAGCTTACGATCATCTCGACCCGCGAGCGGCAAGCGGCCAGGAGCAGGCCGAAGGCCAACGATTCGCTTCTTGCCAAGCCCTGCCGTATCTCCTCCACCTTATCGGTGATGCTGAAGGCCTGGCGCTCCAGCGGCGCCTCCGGCAGGCGGGCGCTGCGGGTCAGGGCGCGCTTCAGGGATGACATGAGGGCGTCGAGGGTGACACCCTCCAGTGGTGGGGGACTCGGTAGATAGGATACGGGGGCCAGGCGGCCGTAGAGGCGTCGCCCCTGACCCTCCAGGTCTCGTAGCTCCTGCGCCGCCGCTTTGAAGCGCTTGTATTCGGCCAGGAGCTGCGCCAACTCCTCGCCCGACTCCTCCTCCGGCTCCTCGCGGGCTGGGGGTGCGGGCAGAAGCCGCCGCGACTTCAGCAGGATGAGCCGGGCGGCCATGACCAGAAAGTCGGCGAGCCGGTCCGGATCAAGACCGCCAAGTCCGGTGATGTAGTCCAGGTACTGCTCCGTGACCGCCGCAAGGGAGATGGCCGTGATGTCCAGCTCCTGGCGCTCGATGAGCTGGAGCAGGACCTCCAGCGGCCCCTCGAAAACGGACAGACGCAACTCTTCCATGCGGCGTTACACACAAAGGGCCAGGTCCATCGCGAGGAGGCCTGGCCCTGTTCCTCCTAGAGGCGCTAAGTGGCGGCCACGGTGTCCGAGCGGAATAGGTTGTGGATCAGCTTGACCTGGACCATCATCTTAGAGAAGTTCTCGAACGTCAGTGACTGGGCGCCATCGGAGACGGCCTGGTCTGGGCTGGGGTGGACCTCCACCATGAGGCCGTCGGCACCGGCGGCCACCGAGGCCAGCGCCAGGGGCGGCACCAGGTACCACTTGCCCGTGCCGTGGCTGGGGTCGGCGATAACCGGCAGATGGCTGAGCCGGTGCGCCGACGGTATGGCGCTCACGTCCATCGTGTTTCGCGTATAGGTCTCGAAGGTGCGGATGCCGCGCTCGCAGAGCATCACCTGGCGGTTGCCCTGGGCGAGGATGTATTCGGCGGAGAGGAGCCACTCCTGGATGGTGGCCGAGAGGCCGCGCTTGAGCATGACTGGCATGCGCGTCTTGCCCACTTCGTCGAGGAGGATGTAGTTCTGCATATTGCGGGCGCCAAGCTGGAGGATGTCGGCGTAGCGTGCGACTAGCTCGACGTCCTGAGGGCTGAGGACCTCGGTTATGATGGGCATCCCGGTCTCGGCGCGGGCCTTGGCCAGGATCTTGAGGCCCTCCTCCCCCATGCCTCTGAAGGTGTAAGGCGAGGAGCGCGGTTTGAAGGCGCCCCCGCGCAGGACAGTGGCCCCGGCGGCCTTCACCGCCCGGGCCGTTTCGATGACCTGGCGCTCCGACTCCACGGCGCAAGGGCCGGCCATTACCACCAGGTCACCCCCGCCGATCTTCACGTTCCCCACTTCGATGACGGTGTCTGCGGGCTGGAACTCGCGGCTGGCCAACTTGTAGGGCTTGCTGATGGAGACTACATCCTCGACGCCGGCCATCAGTTCCAGCTCGTTCCTGAGCTCCGGGTGGAGCTGCGTCTCGCCGACGACGCCGATGACGGTGCGCTCCACGCCCTGCGAGAGGTGGCCGCTCAGGTTGACCCTCGTGAGGCGCTCAAGGATGCGGTCTATGTCTCCTCGCGTTGAGTCGCTCTTCATGACAACGATCATTGTTTCACCCCCAGACTGGTCATTCACTTGTCGCCCTGCTTGCCCTCGCCCTTTTCCGGGAAGGTCCGCAGGTTGCTGGCGCCCTTGATGTAGATGTGGCGGAGATCCTCGGGACGCTTGTCCGTATTATAGTGGATCAGGATGCGCAGGCACATAGGTAGGCTGCCCGGGACATTCATCTCGTGGCCGCACATAAGGGCCACCTGGTTCCACCCGAGGGCCCTGGCGGCAGCAGCGGGGAAGGCCGCATTGAGGTCGGGCGAGGTGGTAAACAAGGCGCTGGCCACATAGTCGGGGTTGATGTCGTTGGCAGCGATCATCTTCTCCAGCAGCTCCTTGGTGGCTGCCATGATCTCCTCTTCCGTGTTCCGGTCGACGGTGGTCGCTCCCCTGATGCCTCGGCACATCATATCTGCTGCTCCACTGGCCTCCTTCCCGTAAGCTCTTCCACGAACGCCTGGGCGTTGCGCGCCATCTCCTCGCGGGGGCTGCGCTCGATTACGTCGATGAGAGCGCTGCCGACAACGGCGGCGTCGGCGTAGCGGCCGACGGCCTCGACGTGCTGCCGGCTCGAGATGCCGAAGCCGATGGCCAACGGCAGGCTGGTGTGGCGCCGGACGCGAGCCAGGAAGTCGGGCAGGTCGGCGGAAAGGTCGCGTCGCGCGCCCGTCACGCCCGTGAGGCTTACACAGTAGATGAAGCCGCTGGCCATGCCGGCCACTTTGGCGATGCGCTCCTCCGTGCTGGTAGGGGCAAGCATGAAGATGAGGTCGAGGCGGCGGTCCTTGCAGACGCGCAGCAGGGGCTCCGCCTCCTCGGGGGGCAAGTCGGGGACGATGACACCATCGATACCGGAGACGAAACCCTCGGTGCAGAAGCGCTCTAGGCCGTAACGGAGGATCGGGTTGTAGTAGCCCATGAGGAGGATGGGGACGTTCACGCCCTGCTCGCGCAGGGCCCGGCACGTGTCCATGCACTGCCGCATGGTGACCCCTTGCTCCAGGGCCCTCATGCTGGCGCGCTGGATCGTCGCGCCGTCGGCCAGGGGATCGCTAAATGGGATGCCCAGCTCGATGAGGTCGGCGCCGCCGCGCACCAGGGCGGGCACCAGCTCCAGCGTCGCCCGGATGTCAGGGAAGCCGGTGGTCAGGTAGACTATGAGGCCCGTTCGCTTGTAGTAGCTTAGTTGAGCAAACCTGCCCGCTATGTTGCTCATCTTGGCCTTGTGTGTCCTCTCTTGCCAGTCACGCCGCCTAAAGGCCGGCAGCCAGCGCCAGACTGTTAAGTATCATATGGAAGGCGATGCATGCAAATAGGGACCGGGTCTCTGTGTAGAGCCAGGCGAGCAGGAG
>JACQUE010000132.1 GCA_016210425.1 Chloroflexota bacterium
TCCCATGGGTGCATCTGTGCACCGCCAAGAGCTTCCAGCGCATCTATACGATGGGCCTCTCCAGCGAGATGGCCAACCATGGGGTTCGGGTCGTCGGCGTCGCGCCCGGGCTCGTCCCGACCGAGGGCATGCTCGCCGCCACCGATCCCGCCGCCTTCAAGGCCCTGGCTGAGCAGGGGCCCCTGGGGCGCGCCTGCTCGCCGGAGGACGTGGCCGCCGCCGTCGTCTTCGTGGCCTCCGACGAGGCCTCGTTCATGACCGGCACAATACTGCCCATCGATGGCGGCACGTCGAGCCTGGTCCGCGGCGGCCGGCGGATGATGCGTCCGGCGGCGCCGGCTCCCGCAAGGTAGCGCTGGTAGATTACGGCAAGAACGGAGAGTATTAGATGCTTTCTCAGGACGAGTTCCTGCATAGCTCGCAGTTGGCGCGGATGGGCCGCCCTCTGCCCGGCGCCCACCGCTTCTTCAATGATAGGCTCTCCCTCACGGTCCTGGACCGCGAGGCCAACATCTTCGGCATAAACCACATCCAGGTCAGCACCAACCGTGGCTTCGCACGCTTTCGTTCTGTCTTCTCGGTGGATGGCGACTCAGTGTCGTACGCAAACCGCTCCACGATTGACGGCCAGCAGCTTACGTTCGAGAAGCTTTCGGATGGCCACATGAGCTATCAGGTGGTGGAGCCGCTGAAGAAGGTGCGAGTCACCTTCGATGGCCCCCAGTATGCTTTCGACCTCACCTACGAAGGCCGGGCAGCGGCCTTCGACTTCGACGACTGCCTTGAGGGGCATCCCCTCGGCGGAGCGCAGACGACGGGCGGCCACTACGAGCAGGCCGTGACCTGTCGCGGCGAGTTCGAGGTGCGGCGGGGGCCGCGCAAGGGCGAGCGGCGCGCCGTCAACTGCCTCGCCAACCGCAACCATACGTGGGACTTCCGCTACGGCGACAAGGCCGTCTGGGACATGGCGCCTGGTGAGCACCGCTGGCCGACCATCTACCTGCCCGAGAGGCACTTCGGCTTCTACATTGGCCAGGGTAGGGGCGCCGAGTACGGGCGGCTGCACGAAGGCGGGTACCTTGGCACGCCGGTGCGGAACCGCAGCCTGCGGCGCATCAATCTGAACGTCGACATGGCGGAGGGGCGTGTCGCCCGCGCTTTCCAGTGCGTGCTCACGCTGCCCAACCGCGAGGTCTTCCGAATCCACACGACGCGCTCTTATGGCCAGCTCCAGCTCCCGATGTACGGCGAGGACGACAAAGAGGTCTGCCTGGACTGCCACTACGATTTCTTCGATGTGGAGCTAGAGGATATGGGCGAGAATGGTACCGCCGTCTACGAGCACAGCTACTTTGCTTAGGGCGAAAGCACAGGACTGAGGAGAACTCGATGCGATGCAAGGACAAGGTGGTGATAATAACGGGCGGCGGCTCCGGCGCCGGCAAGGCCTATGCCTTGGCCCTGGCCAAAGAGGGGGCTAAGGTGGTCGTGGCGGGGCGTAGGCTCTCTCGACTGGAGCGCACCGTTCAGGAGATAGAGGCTGACGGCGGCGAGGCGTTGGCCGTCGCGGCGGACGTGACGGTGCGCGAGGACGTCGACCGGCTGGTACAGGCCACAGTCGAGCGATTCGGCCGCATCGACTGCCTGGTGAACAACGCCGCCATCTACCCCTCGGGCGACTCCGGCGTCCTCAACCAGAACGAGGACAAGTGGATGTACGTCTTCGACGTTTCCATCGACGGCAAGTACCGCTGCGCGCAGGCCGTGGCCCGCGTCATGGCGAAGCAGGGCACCGGCGGCTCCATCATCAATATCGGCTCGGTGGCCACTATCCTGGGCTTCGGCAGCGGCGCCTACACCAACGTCGAGGGTACGATCCTGGGCATGACGCGCGGCATGGCGCTGGAGCTGTCTCCCTACAAGATCAGGGTCAACGAGGTGGGCATGGGCTCCACCCACACCGAGGCTCAGGCGGAGCTCTACGGCGGCGACGACGCCATCGAGACAACCTGGGCCGATCTGCCGCTGAGCCGAGGCGGCAAGACGGACGACACTGTGCCGCTGGTGATCTACTTCTGCTCCGATGAGTCGGAGTACGTGACCGGCGAGTCGGTGACCGCCGACGGCGGCTGCGTCTACACGTTCTGGCCGGGTGGCGTCGACAACGTGCTGGCGGCTTATCGGGCCAAGCCCTCGTCAATTTAGGAGAAGAAAATGCTTACGAAGTACGACGAGTACCCCCTGCACCAGATATCCGACACCTTCGCCGCCGTCCAATCGGGCTATCAGCACTGGAACGACGGCCACTACATCTGCTTCTGCGACATGGACGGCGAGATCTCTGTTGTTACAACCCTGCGCCTCTACCAGAACAACGACGTCATGGACGGCTTCTCGTGCGTGCGCCACGAAGGCAAGCAGTACAACCTCCGCGTCTCGCGCCGGCTGCGCCCCGCCATCGACGACTTCTCCGTTGGCCCGATGCGCCTCGAGATAATCGAGCCGATGAAGCTCGTGCGTCTCACGGTGGGCGAGAACGACTTCGGCGTCAGCATGGATATCGTCTGTGAGACGGCGGCGGCCCCCTACGAGGACCCGATCAGCGTTTCGCGCGTCGATGGCCGTCTCCTGAGCGAGCGGGCCGTCTACGAGGTCGTGGGGCGGCTTGAGGGGCATGTGACGGTCAATGGCAAGCGCTACAACGTCACGAAGGACCGCTGGTACTGCTTCCGCAACCACTCCTGGGGCTTCATGCCTGGCCGTGGCGGCCCGCGCCAGCATGCGGCGCCTCCCTTGGTGCCACCGGCGCGCCAGCAGGGGCTACGCAACTGGGTCCTCTACCTCATGTCTGACTACGGCGGCTTCTACCAGTTCAGCGAGGACCCCAAGGGCAAGCGGCGCTCCATGGAGGGCGAGATTCTAACACCCACCTGGGACAGGACGCAGCCCAAGGTCAAGTTCGTGGATGCCAAGCACGATCTCCAGTTCTACGGCACCACTCGCCGGCTCAAGGGCGGCTCTATCA
>JACQUE010000149.1 GCA_016210425.1 Chloroflexota bacterium
GGCCAAGGTACATCGGAGCCAGCGCCGCGTGCTCCCGGCTGGAGCCCTGGCCGTAGTTGCTCCCGCCAACGACGAAGCCCGCGCCTTCCTTCTTTATGCGCTCCACGAACGTCGCGTCCACGCCCTCGAAGACGTGCTCCGAAATGGCCGGGATGTTGGAGCGCAGCGGCAGCACCTTGGCTCCCGCCGGCATGATGTGGTCGGTGCTGATGTTGTCGCCGACTTTGAGCACCAGCCGCGCCCGGATACCCTCGTCCAACGGCTTCGCTATCGGCAGCGGCTTGATGTTGGGGCCGCGCACGATCTCAACCGACGAGCCGTCCGCCGCCGGCGCGATGATGCCCCGGTCGTCCACCGCGATCTCCGCCGGCATCTCGATCTTCGGCGGCTGACCAAGGCTGCGCGGATCGGCGATGGCACCGGCTATGGCCGTCGCCACACAGACCTCGGGGCTGGCCAGGAAGACCTGGTCGTTGGGAGTACCGCTGCGCCCGCTGAAGTTGCGGTTAAAGGAGCGCACCGAGACGGAGCCCGACGCGGGCGACTGCCCCATGCCGATGCACGGCCCGCAGCCCGACTCCAGGATCCGCGCGCCCGCTGCAATGAAGTCGGCCAGCGCCCCGCTCTTGGCGATAAGCTGGTAGACCTGCCGCGAGCCCGGGCTGATGGTCATGCTGACGCCCGGATGGACGAACTTGCCTTTCAGAACGGCAGCCGCGGTCATCAGGTCTCGGTAGGACGAGTTGGTGCAACTCCCGATGCAGACCTGCCCAACCTTGGTTCCGGCGACCTCGCTGATGGGCGCCACGTTGTCGGGGTTGCCCGGCCTGGCCAGCATCGGCTCCAGCTTGCTGAGGTCGATCTCCAGCGTCTCGTCATATGTGGCGTCCGCGTCCGCCGCCAACGCTGTCCAGTCCTGCTCGCGCCCCTGCGCCCGCAGGAAGGCCCGCGTCTGCTCATCCGAGGGAAAGACCGAGCTGGTCGCCCCCAACTCGGCGCCCATGTTGGTGATCGTAGCCCGTTCGGGCACCGCCAGCGTCGCCACGCCCTCGCCGTAGTACTCGACGACCTTGCCCGTGCCGCCTTTTACTGTGAGACGTCGCAGCACCTCGAAGATGACGTCCTTGGCCGCCACCCAGGGCCGCAGCCTGCCCGTTAACTTCACGCCCAGGATGCGCGGCATGTTGAGATAGAAGGGACCACCACCCATAGCCACGGCCACATCCAGGCCGCCTGCGCCGATGGCCAGCATGCCGATGCCGCCGCCCGTGGGCGTGTGGCTGTCGGCGCCCAGCAGCGTCTGCCCCGGCACGCCGAAGCGCTCCAGGTGCACCTGATGGCAGATGCCGTTGCCGGGCCGCGAGAAGTAGATGCCGTACTTGGCCGCGATGGTCTGCAGGAAGCGGTGGTCGTCGGCGTTCTCAAAGCCGGTCTGGAGCATGTTGTGGTCGATATAGCTCACCGACAGCTTCGTCCGCACGCGCGGCAGCCCCATGGCCTCGAACTGCAGGTAGGCCATCGTGCCCGTAGCGTCCTGCGTCAGCGTCTGGTCGATGCGGATCGCTATCTCGGCGCCGGGCTTCATCTCCCCTGACACCAGGTGGCCGCCGATTATCTTCTGAGCGAGGTTCTGTGCCAACCTATCCTCCTCCTTGCGAGAGGTATCTTTGCGCTATTTGGCTCGTCACATGAAAAAGGGGCTCCCCTTGAGCCCCCTTCTCAGGGATGGCCTACACGTTAGCTCCCTGCTGTAAGCAGCCCTTATTACCATGTCCTCCGCGTCTTGCCTCGCGGCTCAAGGCAGCCAGGCATTGGCTTCACTATTAGAAGCGTCTGAAAAAGGCGTCGGCGTCGAAGTCGGTGGGCTTGAACCAGCTATGGGCCACTTCCTCGTAGACCGGCCGCTCCGACTCGTAGAAGACGCCCACGTGTACCTTCTCCTCGGTCACGGCCAGGTTCATCGCCGCCTGCAGGTCGGACGGGTCGTGGTCGACGGGCATCTCCTCCACCAGTCTATCCAGCATGTCGTAGGTGTTGATGAACTCCACGCAGGGGCTCTTCACGTGAATGAAGGCGAAGCCCTTGTGCTGAATGCCTTTAATGAGAAGGTCCGTAAGCTCCTTGGCCCTTGCTGAGTAGGCCCGCGCGACGAAGCTCGCCCCAGAGGCGAGCGCCAGAAGGACCGGGTTCAGCGGCTCATCGGGGGAGCCGTAGGGCGTCGACTTGCTCTTGTAGCCCCGCACGCTGGTCGGCGAGGTCTGGGCCTTGGTCAGGCCGTAGATCTGGTTGTCCATGCAGACGGCCGTGATATCCACATTCCGTCTCGCGGCGTGGGGAGTGTGACCCGTGCCGATGCTGAACATGTCGCCGTCGCCGCCGTAGGCCAGTACCGTGAGGTCCGGACGGGCCAGCTTCATGCCCGTCGCCAGCGGCAGGCTGCGCCCGTGCAGGCCGTGGATGCCGTAGGTCTTAACGAAGTAGGGCAGGCGGCTGGAGCAGCCGATGCCCGAGGCAATGACGACGTTCTCAGGCCTGAGCTGCAACTGAACCAACGCCTTGTGCGTTGACGACAGGACGCCAAAGTCGCCGCACCCGGGACACCATATGGGCTTCACATCGGTTCGATAATCTCGTAGCGTGAGGGCTGCTGTCTCAACCATTGCTAAATCACCTCTTCGATCTTCTGGAAGATGTCGCCCGGACAGAACGGCAGACCGTCGTACTTGTTCAGCCGGACTACATCTATGCCCAACGTCCCCCGCAGGTAGTGTGCGAACTGCCCCTGGTAGTTGATCTCCGGCACAATGACCTTCTTCAGCGGCGAGACGAACTTCTCGATCTCACCTTTAGTGAGCGGGTGGACCATCTTCGGGTGCAGGGCCGCCACCTTATAGCCCTTGGCCACGGCCCGGTCCACTGCCTCGCGGATGGCGCCTTCGGTGCCGCCCCAGCCGATAATGCCGATCTCGGCGTTCCTGACCCCATACCTCGGCGAGGCTGCACCCTCCTTGGCCGCTAGGTCCAGCTTGCGGAAGCGCTTGTCCGTCATGGCGATGTGCCACTTGGACGCGGTTGTGGGCGCCCCCTTCTCGTCGTGCTCCAGGCCCGGAGACGAATAGGTGCCGGGACGGCCCGGTATGGTTACGGGAGATATCCCGTTCTCCGTCAGCTTATAGCGCGCGAACTCCGCGCCGGCAGCGCCGTTAGCCGTCAGCCTCTCCTCCAGGCGTACGTGTGATAGGTCGGGTGGCAGGAAGGTCTCGGTGCGGTGGGAGAGGGACTGGTCGGAGAGGAGGAGGACTGGCATCTGGTAGCGCTCGGCCAAATTGAAAGCATTGATGGTCTGGTAGATGCAGTCCTCGACGGAGCCCGGCGCCACCACGATGCGCGGCGCGTCGCCGTGGCCCCCATAGACGGCGTGGAAGAAGTCGGACTGCTCGTTCTTGGTCGGCAGGCCGGTGGCCGGGCCACCCCGCTGCACGTCTGCGATAACGCAAGGCACCTCCGCGATGGTGGCGTAGCCAAGGAACTCCGTCATCAGCGAGAGGCCCGGGCCCGATGTAGCCGTCATTGCCTTCGAGCCGCCGATGGAGGCGCCGATGACCGACCCGATGGCCGCCATCTCATCCTCCGCCTGGAAGCAGACGCCGCCCACCTTGGGCAACTCGGCGGCCAGGGTGAGGAATATTTCAGTAGCGGGCGTGATCGGGTAGCCGCCGTAGAAGCGGCATCCGGCGGCCAGCGCTCCGGCAGCGACCGCCTCGTTACCACCCATCACGACCCGGCTTATCTTCTCGGTCGCGGCCAAGTAGTAAGGGTCGCTCTTCTCGATGTTCTTGCGCGCGTAGTTGTAGCCGTGGTCCAGCGACTCCAGGTTCTTGGTCAGCAGCTCGGCCCGACGGGCCAAGCGGCTGCGCACCATGCCCTCCAAAGAACCCGGGTCCAGCCCAAAGAGGGCGGACATCGTACCCAGAACGACCAGGTTCTTGCCTCGGAAGAAGTCCAACTTCTTCCGAGAGATCTCGTTGAACGGCACCGGGTAGCTCGTGTGGCCCTTGCCGTCAGGGGTGACCGTATCAGGGTCGTAGATGAGCACGCCGTCCTTGTTGAGCTCCCCGATGTGGTCCCGGTAGCCCTCTTCGTTAAAGGCGATCAGCACGTCGACGCCGTCCCCCATGGACAGCACCGACTTATCGCTGACGCGGATCTGGTACCAAGCAGGGCCACCCTTGATCTGAGACGGGTAGGTCCTGAAGGTGAAGACCTGGTAGCCGAGGCGAGCCGCCCCCGCCGTGAACATGTCGCCGGCGCTGATCACCCCTTCGCCACCCTCGCCCGCTAGCCTTATGATGATCTCACTTTTTCCCATAAGCCCCCCAATTATATCTCAGCAAGCGTACTTGCCTCTCGCTGACAGCCCAAAAACCCAAGCTGATTCTTTCTAGCCATCGGGGCAATGGCTCTCTTTTATTATATCGTACCGGAAGTTTCTCGGAGCGGCCGTCCCCCACATCAAATACCCCGCCCCGGGACCGACTTAAGAAGCTATCACCGCCAGAACGGCGTCCTTTTCCACCGTCGCCCCTGGAGCGAAGTTGACCGACTTGATGACGCCATCGGTCGGCGCGGGCAGCGCATTCTGCATCTTCATGGCCTCTAGAATGAGCACAACGTCCCCGGCCTTGACCCTGTCGCCCTCCTTGACCTCATAACGGATGATCATACCGGGCATAGGCGCCAGTATCCCCGTCTCGCCGGGCGCAACTCCAGAAACGGCAGGGCGTGCCTCCGCCGGCCTAGGCGCGGCTGCCTGGACCGGGCGCGGGGTTATGGGCGCGGAGATGATAGCGCCGCCCACGGGGTCCACATCCACCTCGTAATACTCGCCGTCCACGAAGACGTTGAAAGTACGCACCGCCGCGCTCTTGGCCGGCGCCGCCTTCTCAACCTTCTCCACCAGCTTGCCGGCCCTGGCCTTGGCGATTAGGTCGTCCTCCGCCTTGACCTGCTCCAAAGTGCTGGGAGCCCGCGGCGGCTTCCAGTCGTCGGGGATGGTCTTGTCGATGCCGTACTTATACTTGAGGAAGCGCATGCCTGTAGTCGGGAAGAGGGCGTAGAGGAGGATGTCGCCGATGTCCTTGGCGATGTCCTTCGTCGCCTCCTTGGCCTGCTCCAGCTCCGGCCCCAGCTCGTCGGCGGGCCGCACCGTGATCGGCGTCTCGCCGCGCTCGTAACCATTGAGGGCTATCTTCTGGATCTCCGGATCAACGTCCACCGGCGGCTTGCCGTAGAGGCCCCAGAAGTAGTCCTTGACCTCTTTGGTGATCATCTTATAGCGCCCGACCAGGACGTTCTGGACGGCCTGCACGCCCACGATCTGGCTCGTCGGCGTCACCAATGGCGGATAGCCCATGTCCTTGCGCACCTGCGCCGTCTCGTTCTGACACTCCGGCAGCCGGTTCAACGCCCCAGCCTGCTTGAGCTGGTTGACCAGGTTGCTGGTCATGCCCCCCGGAATCTGGTGGATGAAGACGCCCGCGTCGATGATGGACAGGCGCGAGGTGTCGAGGAAGTCACGGTACTTGGGCCAGATCTCCTCCAGCTTATCGCCGATGGTGACCAGGTGCTCCAGGTCGAGTCCGGTGTCGCGGTCGGTGCCGTAGAGGGCTACGATCAGGGGCTCAATGGCTGGATGGGAGGTCCGATAGGCGAAGGGGGCTAGGCAGGTGTCCACGATGTCAATGCCGGCTTCGATGGCTTTAAGGAGCGACATACAGGCCGAGCCGCTGGTGAAGTGGGTATGCAGCTCCAGCGGCACCTTGAGGACGGCCTTGAGGGCCTTCACCAGCTCGTAGGCGTCGTACGGCGAGATGAGCCCCGCCTGGTCCTTTATGCAGATGGAATCGGCGCCCATGTCCTGCATGATGAGCGCCTTCTTCACGTAATACTCCAGGTTGTAGACCGGCCCGCCCATACGCGGTTGCGTCAGCGAGTAGCAGACGGCGCCCTGGATGTGCTTGCCCGTCTCCTTGATGGCTTTGTAGGCCATCTCGTGGTTGCGCTCGTCGTTAACGGCGTCGAACACGCGGAAGATATCGATGCCGACCTCGGCCGCCTGGTGGCAGAAGGCCCGCACCAGGTCATCCGGGTGGTTGCGGTAGGCGACCAGGTTCTGGCCACGCAGCAGCATCATAAAGGGCGTATTGGGGATGAGCTTCTTCATGATCCGGGGGCGCTCCCACGGATCCTCTCCCAGGAAGCGGTGCGGTACGTCGAAGGTGGCCCCTCCCCAGATCTCGATAGCGTGGAAGCCCGCCTTGGCCATGTCCTCGGCCAGAAACTCTATGTCCTCATTCTTCATGCGAGTGGCAAACAGCGACTGGTGCCCGTCTCGCAGTGTGAGGTCCGTGATCTTGACCGGGTTACTGGCCTTCGGCCGACCCTTCACCTTCTCGGTGGTAAGGTCTCTGGCCGGAATTGGGCCCTCGCCGATTCCGCTCATTGCTGCCCCTCCCTTAGCCTCTTCTCTGGCGCCCTGGAACGTGCGCCCTCATGAGCTCCATCCGCCCGAAGAGCCGCCACAGGCTGGCCGACGGCGCCGGTCTCGGCGCCTGGACCGCCGCCAGACGCGCCTGCTCCTCCGCCTCCATAAAGGCAGCCACAGCAGCCGTGATAGCCGTTACTACCCCCCTCTTAGATCTCATCTCCCTCCGCTCCTCGCCTCTTACAGGGGTATGTTGCCGTGCTTCTTCGGCGGGTTCGTGTCTCGTTTGTTTGCCAGCATCTCCAGAGCTCGCACCAGCTTGGGCCGCGTCGCCCTGGGGTCTATCACGTCATCGATAAAGCCGCGGCTCGCTGCCACGTAAGGGTTATTGAACTTCTTCTCGTAGTCCGCCACCAGCTCCTTGCGCGCGTGCTCCGAGTCGGTCGCCTTGCTGATTTGCTCTCGGAAGATGATGTTTACCGCGCCATCGGCGACCATCACCGCAATCTCAGCAGTTGGCCAGGCGTAGTTGATGTCGCCTCGCAGGTGCTTTGAGCTCATAACGATAGAGGCGCCGCCGTAGGCCTTGCGCGTGATTACGCAGACCTTGGGCACCGTAGCTTCAGCGTAGGCGTAGATGAGCTTGGCGCCGTGGCGGATGATGCCCCCATACTCCTGCCCCGTGCCGGGCATGAAGCCGGGCACGTCCGCGAAGGTAATGATGGGGACGTTGAAGGCGTCGCAGAAGCGCACGAAGCGCGCCGCCTTATCCGAGGCGTCGATGTCGATAACGCCCGCCATGTAGGCCGGTTGCTGCGCCACCACTCCTACGGGCCGGCCGGCGAGGCGCGCGAAGCCTACGATCATGTTCTGGGCGAAGTGCTCGTGCACCTCCAAGAAATCACCGTGGTCGAAGACGCAGCGAATGATCTGCTTCATGTCGTAGGGCTGGGCCGTGTCCTCCGGGATAAGGGCCAGCAGGCTCTCCTCCTCCCGATTCGGGTCGTCCGCAGTCTCAACCAGGGGCGGGTCCTCCATGTTGTTCAGGGGCAGGAAGCTGATGAGGCGCCGCACCTGGCGCAGGCACTCATCCTCACCCTCGATGGCGAAGTGGGCAACGCCGCTGCGGCTGGCGTGGGCCTGCGCTCCACCGAGCTGCTCGTGCGTCACGTCCTCACCAGTCACCGTCTTGATAACGTCTGGGCCAGTGATATACATCTGGCCGACGCCCCTGACCATGAAGACGAAGTCGGTGATGGCGGGCGAGTAGACGGCGCCGCCTGCGGTGGGCCCCATCATGACGGAGACCTGGGGGATGACGCCCGAGGCCAACGTGTTGCGCAGGAAGATGTCGCCGTAGCCCGCCAGACTCACGACACCCTCCTGGATGCGGGCCCCACCTGAGTCGTTGATGCCGATCATAGGGGCACCGTTCTTCACAGCCAGGTCCATGACCTTGCAGATCTTCTGGGCCGCTACCTCGGAGAGGGAGCCGCCGAAGACGGTGAAGTCCTGGGAGTAGACGTAGACCAATCGGCCGTCGATACGGCCATAGCCAGTCACCACCGAGTCGCCGGGGTAGCGCTGGTCGGCGAGGCCGAAGTCCGTAGCCCGGTGGGCTATGAACATATCCAGCTCTTCGAAGCTGCCCTCATCCAGCAATAGGTTGATCCGCTCTCGCGCCGTAAGCTTGCCGCGGGCATGCTGCTGCTCGATGCGCCGCGCGCCACCGCCCAGCCTGGCC
>JACQUE010000140.1 GCA_016210425.1 Chloroflexota bacterium
ATCGAGGAGACGGCGGTGGTGGTCACGCCCGGCGGCGGCTATGGCAAGCTCAGCGACGGCTACATCCGCATCTCGCTCACGACGCCCGACGACCGCCTCGCCGAGGCCATGCGGCGACTTTCGGCCTGGAAAGCTCTGAGCCGCTAGGTATCGTGCCTAGTGACGCGGTGGCACTCTGCGGAGCCTCTTGCCCCAGGATGCCATACCTGTCTAGAGGGAGATCTGATATGGGGAAGTGCGCACAGTGCGGCGAAAGGACTCGCTTTTGGCGGAGGGTCGTTGGGCCTGGCGGCCTCGAGTTCTGCGGTAAGGCTTGTTTCAACGCATATCAAACCGGCCAAGTAAAAAAGCAGGAAAGAGAAGCGAAAGAGAAAGAGAGGCAGCAACGGAGAGAGTTAGAGCTACTCCATTGGACAGCCTCCCATCCCAGCGATCCTGAAGGATATATTCAGCAGGGGCACTTTCTGCTAACGATGGCCGGCGTGGACAAGGACTTAGAAGATGTTCACATGTTAGAGGGGTTGAAGGAGGAACGTCTAGAGAAGAAGTTGTTCGGAGTCTCCCCAAGGGCTCGTGCCCGCCGCGAGAGAGTCCGACGCCTGCTAGAGGGTAAGATGGAAGAAGCGTGTGAGGCCTACCAAAAGGCCATCGCCCTTCGGGCTGCATTGAGCCCCTTTAGAACTGCTTGCATCGCACTTGAGTATGCGAAACTGCTATGGGTTTTGGACGATGACCAACATCGGCACTATGCGCGGGAGGCTGAGAAGGACCTGAGACAGCATCTACGGAAGGATCCGGATCACGCGGAAGCACTGGAGAAACTCAGGCTTGCCACGATGATGTTTGATGGTCCGAATTCTAAGCGACTAAGCTCTATCGAAGCGCGGATCCAAGAGGCCCGAATACGTCAGCAACTGGGGGTAGCGGCACCTTTCGGAACACGACCGCCGGGCGAACCGGCCTATCCCTATCCACCCAACTGGAGTGAGGTGTCCCAGAATATCCGCAAGAGAGACCGCTACCGCTGCACCCAGTGCGGTGCTTCAGATGTAGAGTTGCACGTTCATCACATAGTGCCCTTGTCACAAGGCGGGAGCAACGACCCTGATAATCTGATTACACTGTGTGACTATTGCCACAAGGAGATTCACCCAAGGATGGGCTAAAGAAGGCGTGCTTTCTGTGTCGTTCGTAACATTCATACCGTCCGTTAGCAGATCCCGTGATGAGGAGATTTCGTGGTTCTACGATGGGGAAAACGTCGGCTTGGTTTAGGCTGCGGAAGCTAGGGTAATCTCGAACATACGGTGCGGCTACGGCAAGCTCAGCGACGGCTACATCCGCATCTCGCTCACGACGCCCGACGACCGCCTGGCCGAGGCCATGCGCCGGCTCTCCGAGTGGCACGGCAAGGCCGCTTTCGCTTAAACTATGGTTGAGGATTGTCCTGAGGAGGGATTCAGATAGCTAAGAAGGAGATCCTGACCACAGCGGAGCCTCGCGAGCGGGCCGTGCTCGTGGGCGTCGAGACGCCCGCCGGCAGGGGCCGCTGGCGCATGGAGGATTCGCTGGCGGAGCTGGGGGAGCTGGCGCGGACAGCCGGGGCGGAGGTTGTGGAGGCGGTAGCACAGAGGCTGGCGCGGCCTACGCCCTCTTTCTACATCGGCAAGGGCAAGCTGGAGGAGCTGACGGCGCTCAGGCATGAGGTAGACGCCAACGTTGTCTTCTTCGACGACGAGCTGTCGCCGGTGCAGCAGCGCAATCTGGAGAATGCCCTGGGGGTGAAGGTCCTCGACCGCACTGCCCTCATCCTGGACATCTTCGCCAAGCGTGCTCAGACCCATGAGGGGCGGCTCCAGGTGGAGCTGGCCCAGAACGAGTACCTTCTGCCGCGCCTGGCCGGCCAGTGGTCGCACCTGGAGCGCCTCGGCGGCGGCATCGGCACGCGCGGGCCCGGTGAGACGCAGCTTGAGACGGACCGCCGCCAGGTGCGGCGCAAGATCCAGAAGCTGCGCGGGGAGCTGGAAGAAGTACGGCGGCATCGGGCGCTGCACCGGGCCCACCGGCGGGCGCAGGGCGTGCCGGTGGTGGCCCTCGTGGGCTACACCAACGCCGGCAAGAGCACCCTCTTCAATTCCTTATGCCAGGCCGATGCCCACGTCGAGGACAAGCTCTTCGCCACGCTAGACCCCACAACCCGCCGTGTGCTTCTCTCTAACGGCCAGTTTGCCCTGCTGACCGACACCGTAGGTTTCATCCAGAAGCTGCCACACACCGTCGTGGCAGCCTTCCGCGCCACGCTCGAAGAACTCTCCGAAGCCGCAGTCCTGCTGCACGTGATCGACATAACGAACCACAACGCCGCCGAGCAGGCCCAGACGGTCGACGATACGCTGGCCGAGCTGGGGCTGGCGGACAAGCCGGTGGTGACGGCGCTCAACAAGGTGGACCTGGCGCTGCCCGAGGCCGCCGATGACCGCGAGGCGGCATTAGCCCTCGTGCCGTTCGCTGAAACGCTCCGAGAGCGAGAGTCTGTCGCCATGGTCTCGGCGGCCAAGCAATGGGGGCTACCGCGCCTGCTATCGCTCCTGGCCGAGGCCCTGGATCGTGTCGAGGTGGATCGCCAACGCTCCTACAGGGCTCCCGCTTAACCCTCGCCGGCATCATCGTTAGCTAACGACCCTATGTGCTATCATGGAGTAGGACGTAAAACGCCCTTTTCCCTCGGAGGGGGCCATGGTTTACATAGGGAACTATGAGATACTGTCCCACGCAGAGACGCCGGAGTGCAGCGTCAGGCTGATAAAGGTGACCAGCGAGCGACACGTTCAGAAGCACTACCACCAGGACTCGGCCCAGGTCTACGTGGCCCTGGACGGCGAAGCTGTGGTAGTGGTGGATGAAGACACGAGGATACTGAGGCCGTACCAGAGTATCGGCATCCCCCGAAACGCCTGCCACGGAGTCACCTCGCATTCGACGGCGCTCGTCCTAAGCATCTCGATACCCCCACTGCGCCATAACGACCAGCAACAGGCAGCTTAGGTGCATTGAGGACATTCCCGACGGATGATAAGGTGCGGGCTATCCTGGCTGCTCGCAAGAGATTTGTCGTGCGGTTGGAGGGCTTGCGGCCCGCCGCCGTTTTCGTGCTCCTGTGTGGGGCGGGCAGCCAACAGGCGATGGTCTTTAACGTCCGAACGTCGAGGGTCGAGTATCACAAGGGTGAGATATCTTTCCCCGGCGGGGCTCAGGACGCAAGGGATGAGACGCTACTGGACGCGGCGCTGCGCGAGGCTCACGAGGAGATCGGCGTCAGGCCAGAGGATGTGGTTGTACTGGGGCAGCTTGATGACACGTTCACCCGGGGCTCCGGCTTCCGCATTACGCCGTTTGTGGGGAGGATACCTTCGCCCTACTCGTTTTCGCCCAATCCCCACGAGGTGGAAGAGGTCTTCGCAGTCCCCTTGCGGTACCTGCTGGAACACGAGATATCGCCTGAGGAATCCCTCGCTGTCGCCGGGCGGGTACTCGCAGGTCCCTCCTGGCTCTACGACGGACACCTCATCTGGGGCGCGACAGCCAGGATCGTGAAGCAGCTGCTGGACACGGTGTGCCGGTAGCTGCGGTAGCGCGTCATAAGGGCAATAGGAGCGGTTCGTGAGCCGTGCCACGGGCTTATGCCATTTCTACTAAAATCGCCCCTTTGGCATAGGCTCTCCCAGTTCGTGTCATTCCGAGCCGCCAGGCGAGGAATCTTGCAGCGTGAAGCAAGACCCCTCGCTGCGCTCGGGGTGACAGGAACGCTTTTCTCCGCATTGAGCTATCCCTCTCCCCATGTTAGAATCCCTGTTATGAGCAGCTATGATATAGACATAGAGCGAGTGCGCCGCGAGATACCGGCGACGCAGCGCGTCATCTACATGAACACGGGCTGGTCCGGCCCGTCGCCGCGCTGCGTCGTCGAGGCGGTCAAGGCTAGATTGGAGTTTGAGAGCTTCGAAGGGCCGACGTCGCGGCCGGTCCTGGAGAGCCGGATGCAGCTCGGCAAGGACACCCGCGAGGCGATCGCTTCGCTCCTCCATGTAACGGCCCCGGAGATAACCCTGACCCAGAACACCACCGAAGGCATCAACATCGTCCTCAACGGCCTCGAATGGGCTCCTGGG
>JACQUE010000154.1 GCA_016210425.1 Chloroflexota bacterium
CTTGAGCGACGCGGCCTTTCCAAGGTCACCATTGTACCATGGTGTTGCCTGCCTTAAGGATCATCGCTTCATCAATGTCAGGAGTTGAAGCATTCAATGCCCAAGTGAATCCTACTCTTGTAAAAACCATTCTGCAAACTCATACTGAAGATCGAGTGAGTCGCCGTGGTAGCTCAAGCTTATGCCTCGCACCTTTTATGACGGAACGGACTGTATGTTTACGTCAAAGGAGGGGCCTGAGGACTTACCCACAGCGCCTCATCAGCTGGGGAGATGAGAGGAGGAAGAGATGTAGCGCATGATTCGAAAGATTCGATGGCTCACGGAGCCTTATCGGCTCAAATTCGTCAAGAGACCGGAAGGAGCCCCGACTATGAGAGCGAAAACGAGGGAAGGTCGCGAGATCGACCTGAAGCAGGACACACTCGACGGTTTGAAGATGCGTCTCCGCGGTCCGATATTCGTACCCGACGACGTTGGTTATGAGGAGTCCCGAACCGTCTGGAACGCCATGATCGACAGAAAGCCCGCGATCGTCGCCCGCTGCCTCGGCGTCGCCGATGTGATCGCGTGTGTGCGGTTTGCGCGCGAAAACGACCTCCTGCTCTGCATCAAAGGCGGAGGGCACAACATTGCGGGCCTGGCCACGGCTGACGGCGCGCTGATGCTCGACATGTCGCTCATGCGCGGTGTCTGGGTGGACACGCAGAGAAAGATTGCCCACGCGCAGGCCGGTTGCCTGCTCGGCGACGTGGATCGCGAGACACAGGTGCACGGGCTCGCTGCCGTCCTCGGTTTCGTCTCGCTCACCGGCATCGCGGGACTCACCCTGGGCGGTGGGTTCGGCTACTTGACGAGGCGTTGGGGTTGGACGGCGGACAACGTTGCCGGGATGGACGTGGTGACCGCCGACGAAGGCCTGATACATGCGAGCAGCGACGAGAACGCGGATCTCTTCTGGGCGCTGCGGGGTGGCGGAGGAAATTTCGGCGTCGTGGCGAGCATCAATTACGTGCTTTACCCTATCGGTCCGGAGATTGTCGGTGGCCTCGTGGCCTGGCCCGCCAGCGAAGCACCCAAGGTGCTCGACTTGTACCGGGCGCTCGCCGAGGAGGCCCCGCCCGAGCTCACGCTCGTGGCAATCATGCGCCCGGCGCCTCCGGCACCGTGGCTTCCGAAGGACTGGCATGGGAAGCTGATCGTGGCTTTGCTTGCCTGCTACACGGGGAAACCCGAGGAGGGCGAGAAGGTTGTCGCCCCCATCAAGTCGTTTGGAAACCCAATCGGTGATGTGCTCGTGCGCCGACCGTACGCGCAGATGCAGTCGCTGCTCGACGCTACGCAGCCGAAGGGCAGACGCTACTACTGGAAGAGCGAGTACCTTTCGCGCATCGAACCAGAGCTGTGCGAGAAGGTCATCGACCATGCAGCAAGAATCGGATCGCCTCACTCGGCCGTGATCCTGTTCCAGATCGGAGGTGCTCTCAACCTACTCGACGAGGAGCACTCCGCCGTCGGCAACCGTAATGCGCGTTACGTGCTCAACATAGCGGGCTCGTGGGGGCAGGCGGACGAGGACAGGGCGAACATCGGATGGGCCCGGGAGGCGTGGAACGACATGAAGCGGTTCTCGACCGGCGGCACGTATATCAACTTCCTTACCCAGGACGAACGTCCCGAACGCGTCGAGGCCGCGTTCGGGAAAGCGCTCCAGCGGCTCGCCGAGGTCAAGCGGAGATGGGATCCGGAGAACGTGTTCCGCACGAATCGTAACATCAAACCGTAAACCGGCCCAAGAGATGGCAGTGCGCCTAACAAGGCGCTGCAGCGGCCTGTCGCTGCGATGGTGCGAGTTCGCCATGGAAAGCAACGTCGATCGCGCTCCCTGGGTGGCGCTCGTCCGCCACGTCGACTCCAATGCCATGCGTCGCCAAAAGCTCCTGAGCATCGTCCAGGCAACCGCGAGGCAGCCCGACGTGGCGCTCGAAGTCATCTGCACAGCTGATCACCCGCGGCTTGCCGAAAGTGGACAGCCGCATCGCCTGGGCTCGGTAGAACTCGGGGTTCTGGAAAGCCGCCAAACGCCAGAGTCGGCTCAGCATCGCTGGCGGCAAGCCCTCCTTGGCGACGTAGACAAGGTTTGCGACAGTGACGCGTACGCGCTGTGGAAAGGGGCCAGCAACGCGCTCATCTGGCCGGTGACCCGACGGCGGCAAAGTCCAGGGATCCCCTTCCCCTTCGGTGTCGACGATGCTTGGCCGTATGCCGAGCACATTGCCCGCCCGCGTTACGCCGCCGATGATTGCGCCGACCTCCGCTAGCGACATCTGGCGTACGCTGGACAGGAACGCCCACTGGTCCGGATACGGTTCGAAGTTTCGGTCGAGGAACACGCTGTTGCCCTCCCGGCGCGGCGCCCTTTGCAGCGGCAGGGCAATCAGGTTGCCAAAGCCCCCCTTAGGCAGGCTGTCCTGATTCGGGAAGAGCCGATCATACGAGTCGAGACCGATCTGGTGCCGCCGCTCCATGGCCAGCGTCAGCAGGGCGCAGCCGAGCTTTCGGGCCTGGGAGGCGGGGACTGGCGCGCTGAAGAAGATCCACACGTGACCTCCGTTCCCGGAGCGGGAGCGTTCCAGCGCAGCCGGCACCCCGAGCGCGTCGCAGGTGGTGAGATAGGCCGCCACATCCTCCTGCCAGCGTTCCTTGTCAAAGTCGGCCGCCAGAAACCAGCAGGTTTCGTCACGCAGCAGAGGGTAGATCCCGATCGTCAGCCGTCCATCCAGGTGGGCATGGAGCACTTGGTCGGTTAGGGGGAGGAAGATGCCTCGCTCGCGATCCGAGCGGCTTCGGCAGGCCGGGGCATACCCGGCACGACCGGCAGGGTGTTCCCAGCGCACCGCGTAGATATCCTGCCGCCCGCGGAACAACCTTTGGAGGAGGCCGATCTTCTCGGCACCCGACGAGGTGTCGGTGACCGCCTCCTCCGGGGATGGAACCATCAGAGGCAGTTGCACGGCGATACGGCCATCTACGGGCGATGAATCAGGCCGCGCCGCCTGCAACTGCGCATTCTCGCGGCGCAGGCGCGAGTTCTCCGCACGCAGCCGGGCAGATTCATCTCTCGCGCGCCGCAGCTCGGCTTCTAGGGCCTCAATGTCCGTCATGAGTGTCCCCGATGCGATGGGTACAGCCAATCGAGCAAGTCAACTGCGAAAAGTCGAGTACGATCCAGCCGCTGCCCCACGATCCCTCAGGTCAATAACAGTGGCAATACCGAGCTTAGTCCGGGCCCGTTCAGCATTTGACTCCCTCAAGCGGAACGCCTGCGGATAGTGAACAAAGTTGTTCCCGCGGCTGAATTGATGGAAGAGGCAAGAACACTGGCTACGAGACTGGTCAGATGGCCCCTTTGTCAATCGAACTGATAAAACGGATGGCCTATGCTGGCCTCGAAACTCCTCTGGCACCGCAGTTGGATGTCGAAGCCTACTACGCAAGCATCCTGCTCGAAACAGAAGACTTCAAGGAAGGGGTTCAAGCATTCAAGGAGGAAAGGCAGACCGTATGTCCAGGGTGAGCATCAGCCTCCTCTTTCTTGCGACCTCGCTGCCGGCAGCTCTGGGAGATCCGCAAGAAGAACGAAGGAGCGCGGATTTGAGGTTACCGGGACCTCCTGGACGCAGGGGCCGCTATAGCCTGATCGCTGTCGTGAAGGCGCCCACGGAAGACACCATGATATTAGGCCTGTACAACATCGCTGAGCTGGGCAGTCGCCAGCGAAACGCTTCGCGCCTTTACAGACGAAGAGATGCAGCGACTTCTGCGCCAGACTTAACTGCCCTCCTTTGCAGTTCTGAACAGCGGGGAGTCGGACACTGGCTTCGCCTAATGCAACAAACTCAGCGCCCAACCGAGGGTCGGGCAGGCGACAGGGATATGCCCTCTTCCCTAGGCTATACGCCTACGAAGCTGAAGGGCGATACCTGTGGCCAGAGCCGCCACCCCCAGCAGGCCGATAACAAGAGCATACCTTGAGGTCGAGTCGCCGGTCTTGGGCAGGGCTGCCGGAGGGGGAGCCGGTGGTGGCAGCTCCCAGATGTGGGCAGCGATGTCAGCCAGTTGCGCATCGCTCAGCTTGTCTGGCGCAAAGGTGGGCATCCCGGGCAGAGCGCCGGAACGAGCCGCCAGCCTCACGAGCGCGTGCATGATCGGGGGCGGTGCTCCTCCTGCCTTAAGGCCGGCAACTATAGCTGCCAGGGGCGGAGCTGTGACTCCTTCGCCCTTGGCGCCATGGCAGACAGCGCAGTTGGCGGCGTAGGGCGCTGCCCCCTTCTGCGCGTCCCCAGGCGGGATCACTGCAGCAGGCGCTGGTGATAAGCTCCAAAGGTAGTCCCCCACGTCGGCAGCCTCAGCGTCGCTTATCTTGCCAGGGTTATATACGGGCATGATAGCTCCGGACGGACGTTCCTTGGTGGCCTGGATTATCAAGCCGGTTGCCGCTTGTACGGGTAGCCCTACTTCCTTGAAGTAGATCAGGTCTTTCGCCAGGGGCGGAGCGATAGGACCGCCTTTGCCTTCAAAGCCATGACAAACAGCGCAAACCTTGTCGTAGGCCACCTTCCCTTTTGCGACGTCCGGCAGCGGCGCGGCCAGGGCGAGAGAAGCCATCATAAAGCTCAATGCCACTAGCACCAGCAGGGACCCCCATACCAGAAGCCTCATGCGCAGACCATTGGCAGTTCTCATTCCGTCTCCTCCAGTACTGGGAATAGAGTCAGGCAAAATCGGGGAACCTGAGCAGGCAGCGAGGTTTCCTTCACATTTGACGTTCCCTCCCAGCTATTTGGATGCTTTTCCCGACCGCCAGACAAGAGAGGGTACCACCGGTCACGGTCGCATAAGTAGCCCCCCTCCTTCTCTTACCCCATTCCTTTGGGCCATCTGGGTTCGTGTGGCTGCCACGGAAGGACATCGTACGGTATGCGTTGAGCGCTACTCATGCCGGGCCAGAACCCGGAGGC
>JACQUE010000147.1 GCA_016210425.1 Chloroflexota bacterium
CGTCTGCAAGCCCAGCTCCCTATCGGCAGAAAGAACTCCTGGGGCCCTCTCCCCCAGGACATCCACGTGCTTCCGGACCGTCGCCACGTCGCCCCGCGCGATGGGGCCGGTGAGGGCCTGGGGCAGGCCCAGGCTTTCGATGTTACAGACCGTGCCGCGCAGCAGCGGCAGCAGCGATGCTACAGCCATGCTCCGCTCCGGCTGAAAATCGCTCCAAAGCTCGGCCGCCATCTTCATTAGGGTCACCGTATAGTTGCTGACGATGACGGCGGCGGCGTGGTAGAGCACTTTCTCCTGCGCCCGCAAGACCACCCAGCGACCGCCAAGAGCCTCCGCCATCCGCTTCAGGGTCATCAACAGCGGCTCAGTGGCCTCCAGGCCAAAAGTAGAGCCTGGCAGATTGTCGAGGGCCTGCGCAGGACCAGCGAAAGTCTGCAGTGGATGGAAGCTGCCGGCCATGGCTTCCTGACGCTCCACAGGCTCGAGGACATCCAGAGAGAGGGCCCCGCTGCAGTGCACCACCGATTGTTCGGCCCGCCACTTAACGCGGCCAGCCACCTGCTCGATGAAATCATCAGGCGTGGTGATAAAGACGATGTCGGAGTTATCTGCGACCTGCTGGGCGTCTTCAAAGGCCAGGCAGCCCGGGATCGTCTGCGCAAGACGCTGGGCAGATTCCAAGCTCCGGCTGCTAACAGCGATCACCGGATATCCCACCTGCGCCAGCTTCGTCGCCAGAGCCGTGCCCACGGTGCCCGCGCCAATGAAGCCCAGCCTACTGCTCACGGCTGCGACACCTCCAACGCCGCCGGCACGCCCAGCAGCCCCGTCGCCTGGCGCACCGCCCGCACGATGGCCCGAGCCATTACCCGGGCAGCTACCGCACCGATAACCGTTACGTTGGCAGGTCCTTCCCACCGGCCTGTGGCCAGGGCGAAAACGACGTCGCCGTCCGCCATTGTGTGAGCGGGCCTTATAGCCATCGCCAGGCCGTCCTGGGCCATCTGCGCCACCTTGTTCACCTGCTCTTTGGTCAGCCTGGCATCCGTCGCCACCACACCGATGGTGGTGCTGCCGCCGGCCGGCACCGCTCCGTCGGCCGCTCGCTTCATTATGTCGATGGAGCTCACAAAGCCGGCTCCGGTAGGATTCCTGGCTCCGGCCACTATCTCGCCTGTGTCGGGGTCCACCACCTCGCCGACGGCGTTCACCGCCACGATGGCTCCCACTGTCACGCCGTCGCCAAGCGTCTCGCTGGCTGTGCCTATGCCACCCTTTGTCATCCGATCCGGCCCCAGGACCTTGCCTACTGTGGCGCCTGTACCGGCCCCGACGTTGCCCTCGGCCACCAGGCCATCGCTTGCCGCTAAGCAGGCCTGATAGCCCTCCTCAGGCCCCGGCCTCACCTGACTGCCACCAACGCCGAGGTCGAAGAGGATCGCTGCCGGCACGATAGGCACCCTGATGTCGCGCATGCCGAAGCCGATGCCGCGCTCCTCCAGATAGCGCATGACGCCATCGGCGGCAGCGAGGCCAAAGGCGGAGCCTCCCGAGAGGAGGACGGCATGCGCCTCCTGCACCAGGTTGCCGGGCCGCAGCAGGTCGGTCTCGCGGGTCCCCGGCGCAGAGCCGCGCACGTCCACTCCTCCGACGGCCCCCTCCTCACAGAGCACCACCGTACAGCCGGTGCCGTTGGCGCAGTCCGTCCAGTGCCCCACTCTTATTCCGGCTACGTCGGTTATGGCGCCTTTCACGTGCGATCCTTCACAATCAAAGAGCCCTCCCCGGCACAGGCCAGGAGGGCTCAGTTCGTTTCCCTGTTTCTCTTCGCCGTCTCGGCCGGATGCGGTCCAAGCGGTCTATTCTTTTTGTTTGCTCAGGCTTCTTTGTGCTCACCGCCGAAGCGGTCGGTGGCTACTCCAATTGCAGCTAAATACTAATGCCACGAGGGAAAAATGTCAAGAAAAAACTATAATCCTTTGTCCACGAGAAACGATGCCAGGTCCGCCACGCGCACGCTGAAGCCCCACTCGTTGTCGTACCAGGCGATGACCTTGACCATGTTGCCGTCCAGTACCATCGTGCTCTCCGCGTCCACAATCGAACTGGCCGGGTTGCCTTTCAGGTCAATGCTGACCAGCGGCTCCTCCGAGTACTCCAGTATACCCTTGAGCGGCCCCTCGGCAACGGCTTTGAACGCGGCGTTCACCTCTTCGACGGTGACGTTGCGCTCCAGGTCGGCGACAAAGTCCACGACGGATACGGTGGGCGTGGGGACGCGGAAAGCGATGCCGTCCAGCTTTCCCTTGAGCTCGGGGATGACCAGGGCAACAGCACGGGCGGCGCCGGTGCTGGTGGGGATGATGCTGAGGGCTGCCGCCCGCGCCCGGCGCAGGTCGTCGTGTACCACGTCCAGGATCCTCTGGTCGTTGGTGTAAGCATGGACGGTGGTCATGAGGCCACGTCGCACGCCGAATGAATCGTGGAGCACTTTGACCACAGGCGCTGTGCCGTTGGTGGTGCAGGAGGCGTTGGAGATGACATGGACCTTCGGATCGTACTTGTCCTGATTAACGCCCAGGACAATGGTGAAGACGTCGCCGCGAGCGGGAGCTGTAATGATGACCTTCTTGACCGTGTCACGGAGGTGTTTGGCCGCATCCTCGCCCTTGGTGAAGCGCCCTGTGCCTTCGATGACGATCTCGGCACCCACATCGCCCCAGGGGATCTTGGCCGGGTCGCGCTCGGCGAAGACCTTAACGGGCGAGCCATCGATGACAATGGAGTCATCGGTGGTCTCAACGGTGCCTGGATATTTGCCGTAGTTGCTATCGTACTTGAAGAGATGGGCGTTCGTCTTAGTATCGGCGAGGTCGTTTGCTGCCACGACCTGGAGCTTGCCTTTGTAGTTCTCGAAGATCGCTTTGGTGATCTGGCGGCCAATGCGGCCAAAACCGTTGATACCTATGCGAGTTGGCATGCTCACCTCCGATTGAAAGAAAATATGAGACCTGTGAGTTAATTATAGCACGCAAGAAAAAGGGGGTCGGTCAGGCCCCCGGTTAGGCGCGAGCCCGCGAGAATGCCCCTTTGCCGGCGTATACGGCCTTCTTTCCCAGTTCCCCCTCGATCTGAAGCAGCCGATTGTACTTGGCGACGCGCTCCGAGCGACAGGGAGCACCGGTCTTGATCTGGCCCGTGCCAAGCCCGACGGCCAGATCGGCGATGGTCGTGTCCTCCGTCTCGCCGGAGCGGTGGCTCACGACGGCGGCCCAGCCGGCTGCCTGGGTGATGCGGACGGCGTCTATCGTCTCCGTCAGGGTCCCGATCTGGTTGAGCTTGATGAGGACGGCGTTGCTGTCCCCCTCCTGGATGCCGCGCCGGATCCGCTCGGGGTTCGTGACGTACAAATCATCTCCCACAAGCTGGATCGAGGCGCCTAGCCGCTGTGTGAGAAGCCGCCAGCCCTCCCAGTCGTCCTCGGCAAGCCCATCCTCAATGCTGATTATTGGGTAGGTGGAGGCCCACTTGGCGTAGAAATCGACAAGCTCCGATGAGGTGAGACTGACGCCCTCCCGGGCCAGGACGTATTTGCCGCCGGAATAGAGCTCGCTGGCCGCCACGTCGAGGGCTATGAAGCAGTCGCGCCCCGCCTTGTAGCCGGCAGATTCGATGGCAGCGAGGATAGCCTCGACAGCATCCTTATTGGAGGGAAGCGAGGGCGCGAAGCCGCCCTCGTCGCCGACGTTGGTGCTCAGCCCCCTGCCCTTGAGGACGCCCTTCAGGGCATGGTAAACCTCAACGCCCATACGCAGACCCTCGGCAAAGGTGGGTGCGCCGGCAGGGACGACCATGAACTCCTGGAAGTCGGTCGAGTCCTCGGCGTGCTTGCCGCCGTTGAGTATGTTGAGCATGGGCACGGGGAGTGTGGCGGCATCGCTGCCACCGAGGTGCTGGTACAGGGGGATGCGTCGCGATGCGGCTGCCGCGTACGCGACTGCCAGCGAGACACCCAGGATCGCGTTCGCCCCCAGCCGCGCCTTGTTGGGGGTACCGTCTAGCGCCAGCAACCGCTCATCCAACGCCCGCTGGTCCGCCTCAGTCGCACCGATTATCGCGGGTGCTATGATCTGGTTAACGTTGGCCACGGCCTTCAGCACACCGCGCCCGCCGTAACGGCGGGTATCCCCGTCGCGCAACTCCAGAGCCTCATGCGTCCCGGTACTCGCCCCCGAAGGGACGGCCGCCCGCCCGACGGCTCCGTCGGCCAGCCGCGCTACGACCTCGACTGTAGGATTCCCTCGCGAGTCCAGGATCTCCCTGGCCGACACGCTGCTGATGGTCATCTCACGTCTCCCCCGTTGTTCTTGGGCGCCGGCTCTTCGCAAGCGCCAATGCCTTCTCCGCGGCATCCTCGGGGTTCTCAGCCTGCACGATAGTGTCAACCGGCTCGCCATCGAGGGTAGGCAGCCACGTGTGAAGGCCAACAACCGGTATGCCGAAGGCGAGGGCGTAAGCGATCTCGGAGAGGGTGCCGTAGCTGCCATCGACGGCGATGATGGCCTGCGACGACCTGACGACTATGACGTTCCGCGCGAAGCCAAGCCCGGTGACGATGGGGATCTGGACATAGGGGTTAGCCTCGGAAGCATCATCGCCGGGCAGGATGCCGATTGTCAGCCCGCCCTCAGCACGAGCGCCCTTGCAGGCCGCCTCCATCACGCCACCCAGTCCTCCGCATACGACCGCTGCGCCCCGGCAGGCCAACGCGCGTCCCACAGCTTCAGCGGCCAAACTGGCCTCCGGCGAGCAGTCTTGGCCTCCGACAACCCCGATGAACGGTATCAGTTTTACAGCTCCACCCGCCTCAGACTAGCGCCAATTATATTATCGAGAAGCGAAGGAGCGCAACGCCTAGCCGCCGGAACCGTTAACCTTCACCGAGACGTGGAAGCTAGCCTTCTCCGTGGTAACGGGGGTGGCACCGGAGACCAACAGGACAGCTCGCTCCACGTCCTTTCCGAAGCCGCTGATGCGTAGCTCCCCTTTCTGGTCCGGCCCAAGCTCCATCCTGCGCACCCGAGCCTCCTTGCCCTGCTCTATCACCTGCACTATGAAGCTCTGGGGTAGGCTGTTATCCGTGCGGACGAATCCCTTGGCGTCCCATCCCTGCTCCTGCTCCGCATCGTCGTAAAAGCCGAGCTCAGGGATGGCGATATCATCAACGGCAAAGCCCTCAAGGTTTACCGCCTCGTCGTTCACCACTTCGAAGCGCAGCATTATACGCTGCCCTGCATAGGGGCTGAGGTCGATCTCCTCTTTCACCCACTGAGGCGTCGAGCCCCCCCCGCTCACCCCCGTATACCCATTCCCGAAACTGTTGCCCAGCGGGTCCCTGTCGCTTGTGTTCTTTCCGGCAAGCGCCGTCCAGGTCTGGCCTTCATCGGTTGACGCCTCAACGTAGGCGTAGTCCCAGTCCTTCTCGGTGTCATACCACGTCCAGAACTGAAGGGTAGCCTTCTTGACAGCAGAAAGGTCGAATGCGCGGGTAAGCGTCGAGTCCATGGAATCGGCGCGGTTGCCCCACCATTCGTGACTGCCGCCATGAGGCTTGTTGGGCAAGATTGGGACCCTGTCCGCGCCCTGGAAGGTGATGATAGCATCGCCCGAAGGGAGAGAGACCTCGATGTAGTCGGAGCCGAACTGGTGCACCGAGCCATCTATCTCCTCCGGCCCCGACAAGACGGTCGTTGGCCTCACTTTGACGTTGAGGGTCGGATATTCATAGCTCTTCACACCGCTGCCGTCCAGGTAGTTCGCCACCGTCCAGTCGGCGAAAACGCCCCAGAAGTCCTCCTTGTAGCGGTGCGCCGCCAGATAGGCATTGATGCCCTTGATGCCGCCTTCCGGCTCATCCACCAGGGCCCGAGGCATTTGAGGGCCACCGTAATGGTCGTACAGGTACCTCATGAAGAGGTAGGCCGCCGAATAGTGGGCCCCACTGTCGTTGGGATGATCGCTCCAGTCGGTGAGCTGGGTGTCTGGCTCGCTGGTGAATGCGGAGAAAGTCCTTGGACCGTAGCCAGCCAGGTCAGCCGATAGCTCCGAGAGGCCCTCGTTGACCCACGTCTGCTCCGTCGGGTCGCCGCGCTGATGGGCCGCGTGCTGCAGCTCATGCGCCAGAACACCCTCGTACTGGCGCGTGCCCGGCTGGGTCGCATCGATGTTCATGTAGACCATCTCGCGCTCGTTGCTGAAGCGATTGACTACCTTGGGGTACTCGTCCATGGAGGAATAGTAGCCGGCGACGCCAGGGATACGGGCGTTGAGCACCGTCAGATGGGCGTCGTTATCGACTCCGGGGGTGATGACTGGGCCAAAGAGGCGAACCACGGTAGGGTATATGCTCTCCTCGAAGGTATTTGCCGAGCGCTGCAGCGCATCCTGTGCCACCTTGACGCCGTCCTCGACGTACCAGTAGGAGTCGGACCCGACGTAGCGCAAGGTTGCCTCCACTGTGAAGTTCTCGAAGGTATCGAGGTTGGTAACGGTGAAGGTATCCTTGCGCCCGACTTCATATTGTGGCGGCTGGCCATTGACGACCCGCGGAATCGGCGCATTCGACTTCAGGCGCAATCGCTGGGTCAGCGAGTATAGGTCCCTCGGCGGAGACTGGAAGGCTAAGAGCAGGCCCTTGACCGAATCTGTCGCTGTTTTGACTGCGGGGATTGTCGTGGGTAATGCGGGCGTGGCCGATGTCTCTGTTTTGTCCGGCTCTTGCAGAAACAGGCTTTCGGCGGAAGGGGATTCTTCTTGATTAGACGTGCAAGCGGCCAAAAAAAGGAAGGCCAGTATCGTTGCGACAGCCAATAGGTGGGACCAGGTGCGGCGGTGGAAAGACATTCCCCTCTCTCAATGCTGTTCTAGGACGCGCTTGTCTCATAGTAGCACGAAGGTCTGCGGTGAGAAAGGTTTGATATGGCCTCCCGGCAGCGGGCCGATCTGCCCTTGTTGGCTGTCGCAGAGGGGTGCTAGAATTGGCTGAGGTTTTCCCCGAAGCGTACGGGGCAATGACTCGAGCAAGGAGATCATCAAATGGTGGACGACTGGGCGCTTATACTGGGTGCATCCAGCGGCTTCGGAGAGGCCTGCGCGGTGGAGCTCGCTGCCAGGGGCATGAACATATTCGGCGTGCATCTGGACCGGCGGGCCGCGCTGCCTAACGTCGAGGCTATCGTCCGCAGGATCGAGGGGCATGGCCGGCGTGCCGCCTTCTTCAACATCAACGCTGCCGATCCGGAGAAGCGTGCCTCAGCGCTGGACGCTATGAAGGACATCCTGGCCGGCGCAGGCTCATCTAGCTCCATACGGGTCCTCCTCCACTCTCTAGCCTTCGGCACGCTGCGCCCGTTTGTCCCCGAGGATCAGGCGGATGCTCTCACTAAGGCACAGCTTGAGATGACGCTGGACGTAATGGCCAACAGCCTGGTCTACTGGACGCAAGATCTGGTCTACCGGGGTCTTATGGGCAACGGCGGACGCATCTTCGCCCTAACCAGCGCCGGCTCTCAACGGGTTATGCCCCACTACGGAGCCGTATCAGCCGCGAAGGCCTGCCTGGAGGCCCACGTCCGACAGCTTGCCGTGGAGCTTGCGGGGCGGGGGATCACAGTCAACGCCATCCGCGCCGGCGTCACCGATACGCCGGCCCTCCGCAAGATCCCCGGCTACGAGGGCCTGCTTGAGCAAGCGCTCCGTCAGAACCCCTCCGGTCGCCTCACCACCACGGCCGATGTCGCCGCAGCAATCGCTAAGCTAAGCGAGGCTGAAACCTACTGGGTGACGGGAAACGTCATCGACGTCGATAGTGGGGAGTTTGTGGCGTCCTGACGAGTGTCTCAGGCAGCTTCTACAGGGTTCGCGGTGAGCTCGGGGAGGATGGTTAGAAACGCCTCAACGACCTTTGGGTCGAAGTGGCTGCCGCGGCTTCGCTCGATCTCTTCGACCGCATCTTCCAGTGGCCGGGCAGGCCGATAGGGCCGGGCTGACGTGATGGCGTCGAAGGCGTCGGCAACAGCGAATATCCTCGCACCCAGAGGAATCGCATCTCCCGCCAACCCCGACGGATACCCCGTACCGTCGAACCGCTCATGGTGTGAGTAGACTACCTCAGCGGCATTCCTCAGAAATGGGATTCCCTGTAGCACCCTGTATCCCTGCTCCGGATGCAGCTTAACCCGCTCCCATTCTGCTTCATTAAGGGGCCCAGGTTTGCGCAAGATGTCATCTGGTAGACCGATCTTACCGATATCGTGCAGCAGCGCTCCGTACTCAATGGCGTTCCACATGCTGCTTTTCTCCTCGATGCCCATGGCTTTAGCGAGAAGCAGCGTATAGTCAACCACACGACGGCAATGGCCTTCGGTGCCAGCATCCCTAATGTCCAGGGCTGCCACTAGCGCCTCGATGGCGCTGTTGTATGAGCGCTCGATCTGCTCGGCCTGCTCCCTGACCTTGTCTTCGAGATGCAGCCGGTAGCCCCTGTTCTCCTCCAGGAGCCGCCGCTTCTCCAAGGCGCGGTTGACGGTCATGGCCAGGGCATCAAGGTTGAAGGGCTTGGTGACGTAGTCGTAGGCCCCCATCTTCATCGCTTCAACAGCGGTGTGCGTGTCGTTAACGGCCGTTACCAGGACGACGGCGGTCTCGGGATAGGAGCCCTGCACATACCTGAGGATCTCGATACCGGAGGCGCCTGGCATGAGGATGTCAACTATGAGAAGCTCAAAGGGGAGGTCATCGATGAGCTCGAGGGCGATGTCTGCGCTGGGCGCGGACCAGCACTCGTAGCCACATTGCTGCATCTTACGGGAGACGATCTCTCTGATCGACTCTTCATCGTCCACTACCAGGATACGCGGCTTTGTTTTCGTCATTTTCGACCGGGCACACACGGGCTATTGCTTCGACTATCTCGCCAATCACGAACGGCTTCGGGAGGAAGGGCCGGGCCACTCGCTCCAGGAAGGCCTGCGTCCGCCGGCTGGCGGTATCCCCGCTGGTGAATATCACTCGCTCCGCCAGCCTCGGCATGCTCGACCTGATGCGCTCGAAGAACTCCTCGCCGCTCATGTCGGGCATCTTGATATCGGTAATGATCAGGTCGAAGGCCTTCTCTTTGAGAACCTCCAGCCCCTGCCGGCCGCTTGCAACGGCCTGGACCAAATGCCCTTCCTTGCCAAGAAGGCGACGAAGCAAGTCTCTCACGACTGCCTCATCGTCCACCACCAGCACTCGCAGGCGGTCAAGCCGCACCTTCGGCCTAGCCTCGGCCGCGGCCTCCTCTTGATGTTCCGGTATAATTATCGGCAGCTTAACGATAAATGTAGCCCCCTCGCCGTGTACGCTTTGCGCCTCTATCGTACCCCCGTGCTCCTTTACGATCCCGTAGCAGATGCTCAAGCCGAGGCCGGTCCCCTTGCCAACAGGCTTTGTTGTGAAGAAGGGATCGAATATCCTATTGATATCCTGGGGAGATATGCCCGCCCCGTCGTCGATAAAGGTGATGGATATCTCGCCATCCGTCTGGCTTGTCTCGACAGTTAGGGTGCCCCGCCCATGTGTGTCCACCATCGAGTGCTGGGCGTTACTGATTATGTTAAGAAAGACCTGCTGGAGCTGGTGCTGGTCGGCCATCGTCAGTGAAAGGGAAGAGTCAAAGCGCTTGACCACCTTGATGTTGTTCACCTTCAGGTCGTAGGCCCGTAGCTCGATGACTTCATCCAGGATATTGGATATAAGGACAGGCTTCTTCTCCGGCTTGTGGCGCCTGGCAAAAGACAGCAGGCTCTGGACGATGCGCGCGGCGCGCTCCGCCTCGCTGTTGATTCGCTCCAGGTCCCGCCTCAGGGGAGAGCCCGTGTCCTCTCGTCCGAGAAGTAGCTGAGCGTAGCCCATGATGCCTGTGAGTGGATTGTTCAACTCGTGCGCCACGCCGGCCACAAGCTGCCCTACCGCCGCCATCTTCTCCGACCAGAGGAGCTGCTCCTGCGTGGCCTGAAGCTGCTCCATCGTTTTCTGCAGCTCCAGGTTCGCCTGCAGCACACTCTCGTGCAACTGCCGAAACTCCTCCTGCGCCCGCAGGCTCTCCGTTATATCGCGGGCGAGGGCCAGGATCACTTTCTCGTTGTCCGCCTCAACAAGGCCGGCGCTGATATCGACGGCGATGGGCTGGCCGTCTTTCCGCATGATATGCAAGTCGGCGAACTTGGCGGAGCCCAGCCCCACCGTCCGCGACCACATCTCGGCGGCCCGCTCCCGCTCCTCAGGCATATGCAGCGCCACGGCGTCGAG
>JACQUE010000148.1 GCA_016210425.1 Chloroflexota bacterium
ATATTGGCCCGCCCCTTGAGAAGGTCGGCGATAACGAAGTCCATGTAGGGGCGCATGCTGGGCTCCAACTTGCCGAAGAGCTCGTAGTTGGCGATAGCGGCATCCGGAGCGCCGATGCCCAGGTCGGCGGCGGCAAGGTAAAATCTTCCTTTAGCGGTCCATTTACCGTTGGTGTAACGCTGGACGAAGCCTTCGAGCCTGCGTGCCGCCTCGTAATAGTTCTTGCGGCCAAGGTAGCTCACACCCAGCAGGAACTGGGCCTCCTCCTCTTCCGGCGCCCCCGCCACCAGCTCCATGACGCTCTGGAGCTCGCCGATGGCCATCGCATAGTTGCCGTCGTAAACGTCGGTGCGGGCTTTGCCGAGAGTGGCGCGGGCCGAGGCGAGGCGATCTCCGGGGCTGGGCGTGCTCTCCGGCTGGGAGCCATGGCCTCCGGTGGCGCCGAACGGCGCCGTCAGGAGGTCTTGCGGCATCCCGTTGCCGCAGCCGGCCACGGAAAAGACGGCCAGGGCCAGTGCGGCCAGAAAGAGCAGCCTGCGACGTAGGTTTGAGCTTCTTGTCATCCGGTTCCCCCTGGGGTAATGTATTTTTGGATCGGATGGATGATACATTCACCCGGATGGCTTTTCGGGCAAAGTTAAACAGGCGAGTATACCATCGGAAACCCAGCCTCGCAAGGGGTCTGTGAAGGCTTACACGAGATTGCCTGTCCGCGAGGGCATATGCTATATTAGGCCTTGGACTGGCCAAGGGAACCGCCGGCTTAAAGCCGACCCGGCCAGGTATCTTGATGGAGAGTGCGCTGCGGAAAGCGCCGTCTCCTCGGATGACTCCCCTCCGCAACTGGGGAGCAAGAAGGAGTTGGAA
Source organism: Chloroflexota bacterium (assembly GCA_016210425.1). Classification (GTDB taxonomy): domain Bacteria; phylum Chloroflexota; class Dehalococcoidia; order JACQUE01; family JACQUE01; genus JACQUE01. The sequence goes on from JACQUE010000148.1 coordinate 868, forward strand.
TTGGCTAGCGTTGCAACAATGAAGATGCTGCTGGAGGCGGGTGTCCACTTTGGGCATCAGACCCGACGTTGGGACCCGCGCATGCGCCGCTACATCTTCACTGAGCGAAACGGCATCCATATCATCGATCTGCAGCAGACGGTTGGGAAGCTCGACGAGGCCTATGCGCAAGCGAGTGAGGTGGCGGCCGACGGGCAGGAAATCCTTTTCATAGGGACCAAGAAGCAGGCCCAGGAATCTGTCGAGCAAGAGGCAAGCCGCTGCCACATGCCATACGTTAACCAGCGCTGGCTTGGCGGCACTCTGACCAACTTCGCCACGATTCAGGCGCGTATCGACTACCTCGTCCGTCTGGAGGACCGGCGCGCCAGGGGTGAGTTCGAGCACCTTCCCAAGAAGGAGGTGCTCAAGCTAAACGAGGAGATCACCAAGCTCAACCGGCTCTTCGGCGGCATAAAAGAGATGACAAAGCTCCCAGGGGCCATCTTCATCGTTGACCCCAGCAAGGAACGCATCACCGTCGCCGAGGCCCATCGTATGAAGATTCCCATCATCGCCATGGTGGATACTAACTGCAACCCCAATGAGATCGACTACCCCATCCCAGCCAATGACGACGCAATAAAGGCCATCCGCCTTGTCTCTTCCAAGATCGCCGATGCGATCCTAGAAGGCCTCGCTGCCCGCGAATATGAAGAGGAGGGCGAAGCTGAGTCCCTTGCGGGGTACTCCAGTGCGAGCCCCACTGAGGAGACGGAGGAGTCGAACGGCGCCGGTTCCATCGATGATGTGCCTCTACCTGTGAGCGGCGAGAAAGAGGAGTAGAGGGTAATGGAGGGAGTAATGGAGATAAGTGCGGCCATGGTCAAGGCCCTCAGGGAGGCCACCGGGGCCGGAGTAATGGACTGTAAGCGGGCTCTCGCCGAGGCCGGCGGTGACGTCGCTGTGGCGAAAGAGATCCTGCGTAAGCAGGGGATGGCTATTGCGGAGAAGAAGGTGAGCCGCGTTGCCAGCCAAGGACTCGTTGAGTCCTACTTGCACGCCGGCGGACGCATAGGCGCTATGGTGGAGATCAACTGCGAGACCGACTTCGTCGCCCGAACCCCGGAATTCAAGGACCTGGCCCACAACCTGGCTATGCAGGTAGCCGCCACCGGTCCTCTCTTTGTTAGGCAGGAAGAGATGCCCGCTGAGAATGACCTGGTGCCGGAGGAGGCTTGTCTTCTGCTCCAGTCGTATATCAAGTCCCCCGATAAGAAGGTGCAGGACATCGTGATGGAGGCTATTGCCAAGACGGGCGAGAACATAGTCGTCCGTAGATTCTGCCGTTTCGAGCTAGGGGGTTAGTGCGCCTCCAGCAGACTGAATGGAGGGCCGATGCCCACTCCTGTTTACAAACGCATCCTTCTTAAGCTTAGCGGTGAGGCGCTGGTTGGCGCCGGCCGCTTTGGTATCGACAGCGGCGTTGTGCAACGCTTAGCCTGCGAGATAAAAAGTGTTGTGACGATGGGCGTCCAAATCACCATCGTCATCGGGGGCGGCAACATCTTCCGTGGCGCCCAGGCGAGTGAGGCGGGCATGGATCGCGCCACCGCCGATTACGCCGGAATGTTGGCCACGGTAATCAACGCGCTCGTCCTCCAGGACGCCCTTGAGCGAGATGGCGTCATAACCCGCACGCAGACCGCCATTCCAGTCCAATCTGTAGCCGAGCCGTACATCCGCCGCCGCGCCATACGCCATCTGGAGAAGGGACGGGTCGTTATCTTCGCTGCCGGCACGGGCAATCCCTACATGACAACCGACACGGCAGCGGCGTTGCGGGCTATCGAG
>JACQUE010000141.1 GCA_016210425.1 Chloroflexota bacterium
CCAGAAGAGGGCGAGATCGCCATCCCGAAGGCTGTACTCGGCGGCCCGGCGATGATCTGCCATGACTAACGGCAGCGAAGAAGACCGTACCGGCCACGAGTATGACCATTGGGCCGGCGAGAGCGGCCTCGCCGGCAAGGGCCTGCGCTTCCTCTTCTCGCCGCGAGGGATAAGGCTCCTGCATCCCAATGTCTCAGGCGTCATCCGCGCCCTCGGTCTCAGCCCCGAGCACCGAGTCCTGGACATCGGCTGCGGCATGAGCGCCTTCCTCCTGGAGCTCGACCGGCGCTTACATTTTCGAACGTCGCCTGAGGGTATCGACGCCTCGCCGGGCATGATCGAGCTGGGACGGCGCTACCTGCAAGAGACGAGCGCTACCACGCGCATCGATATTCGCGTCGCCAAAGCGACGGAGGTTCCGTTCCCCGACAGCTCATTCGACGTGGCCGTCTGCTCCTACGTCATCAAGTACATGGGGGACGACTCGCTGGCGAGGGCCTTCGCCGAGGCGCGTCGCGTGCTGGTGCCCGGTGGAAAGCTGGCACTGTGGGAGTTCGGCCCTTCGCTGATGCCCTTCTTCACCTCCCTCAGCACGAAGCTGCTCAAGGCCAAAATCTCCACGGTTATCCTGCGGACTGAAGGACATGTGGCAGATCTCATGCAATCGGCGGGCTTTGTCCGCGTCTCTCTTCTCGGCCTTGGCCCACACCTCATCATCCCCTGGCTGCCTCGCGTCGCCCTAGTCGGCGTCAAACCCTAGACGAGTGACTGGCTCCACCGAGCACCAAAGTGTCATGCTGAACGAAGTGAAGCATCTTGCCCGTTTGCGACTAGCGTTTCGTTCCAGCGGGCCAGACCCTTCGGCTGCACCTCAGGGTGACACGTTATCAGTCCTTCGTGGTACACATAGCTAGCGGACGTGAGCGATTCCGAGCAAGCAACAGGCTGGGTTGCTATGAATTTGATACAAAGACCACCAGCTTTGCCATAGTTTTTGCCATGTTCCGAGGTGTATACTTAAGCATCATCCCCGATGCTACTTGGGGGAGGGTTGTTGTATCCTTTGCAGCACAGAATGTTGCATCCCCAGCCGCTCACAGAAGGGAACTGCTAGCTATGGCAAAACAGCTCGCGCTCCTCATAGACCTGGACCGTTGCATTGGCTGTCACACCTGCACGATAGCGTGCAAGGTTGAGCATGCTGACCCACCTGGGATCAAGCGCATCCCCGTCGTCACGATGGGCACGGGCCGGCACGACAGCCCATCCGGCGTCTACCCTAACGTCTGGATGTACTACCTGCCCAGGATGTGCCAGCACTGCCAGGACCCGCCCTGCGCCAAGGCCTGCTCCTATGGAGCGATAATCCGCCGCGAGGACGGCATCGTCCGCGTGGACGAGGACAACTGCCCCGGCTGCGAGCTTTGCGTCGAGGCCTGCCCTTACGGCGTCATTTCCATGGACACCGATAGGAACGTCGCCGTTATGTGCGACCTGTGCGCCGACCGCATCGACGCGGGCCTGGCGCCCTTCTGCGTCGAGTGCTGCCCGGCCCTTGCCATCTTCTATGGCGACATGAACGACGAAGACTCGGAGATGAACGTCCACAAGCGAACGGTCGGCAAGCCGGCCTATGGCCTGGTCGGCGGCAATGGCTCAAACCGGCCCGTCGCCCAGTACCTGCAATCGCGCTCTTTCCCATCCGATAGGGCCCTGGCGGCGCGCTAAACATGGGCGCGGCGACCTCTGAAAGGGCCAGATTCATCGGCTATACTGACCCGAGGTGGCGGCAGGCTGATGCCTCGGGCAGAGTGGAGCAAAGTGAGTAATCGAGGAAAAGGGAGGTACTAGATGCGCAGAGCATCCGTGTTGCTCGTGAGCGTAGCGCTTCTGCTGGCGCTGCTTCTAGCGGCGTGTGGCAAGGAGGAGAAGGCCACTCCAGCGGCCGCGCCGACCAAGGCGGCAGCAGCCACGCCAGCGGCCACCCAGGCGCCTGCGGCCACACCGACGCCCGTTTCCACGGCCGGCACCATCCGCGAGTTCGCCAAGACCTTCGCCCGCGTGGATTCGCCCGACCTCAAGAAGTGGCCGGCGGAGTTCCAGGACATCTTCAAGAAGTACAGCCCTGACTCCAAGAAGTCACCCGACCCCTACAAACCCTACTACGGCGGCACCGTCGTCTACGCCTCCGGTCCGCCCGTTAGCTTCAACCACGTGAAGTCGGTGGACGTAAGCCGCTACTTCTTCACCAGCATCATGCAGGGCAAGCTGGTGCGCCCGCGTCTGAACTGGGGCGACGATGGACTAATCGATGTCCCTGAGCCTGACCTGGCCGAGAAGTGGACCGTCAGCGACGACGGCACCAAGTGGACCTTCAACCTGCGCAAGGGCGTCAAGTGGCACAACATCGCCCCCGTCAACGGCCGTGAGGTCAAGTGCAGCGACACCAAGTTCGTCTTCGACATCTGGCGCACGGAGTCCGTGCTGAAGGCGGAGTTTACCGAGATCCAGGACGTTAGCTGCGTCGACGACTACACCCTGGTCATAAAGAGCTCGATACCCATGTTCGACCTGGTCTCCGCCCTGATGTCGCCCAAGCTCCTCTTCTTCTCGCCTGAGTGCTGGAAGGAAGAGAAGTGCATGGACACCAAGCCCATCGGCTGGGGACCATACATGTTGGAGAAGTACGAGGCCGGCGTCCAGTATGTCCTTGCCAAGAACGCCGACTACTACGGCACCGACGACCGCTGCAAGCCTACGCCCTGCAAGCTACCCTACATGGACAAGATCCAGGGCATAACCATCGCCGATCCGTCTCAGCTCCTGGCCGGCTTCCGGACGCAGAAGATCGACCACTACACGCCCTACACCTACACCGAGTTGGAGACGATCCTGCCCACCCTGGGCTTCACGCCTCTAGTCGAGATGGAGGTGCCCTGCATCGAGTGGAACCTCTGCGGCGTCCTCTTCCAATCCAACTACCGCAACGTGGACGACCCGTGGGTGAAGGACGTCCGCGTCAGGCAGGCGCTCTCTATGGCCATCGATAGGCCCACCCTGGATAAGACGGCCTTCGGCAAGACCGCCAGCGGCGTGCTGCCGGTCATCCCCTTCTACCAGATGGGCATGGACTTCCCGCCGCGGCCTGAGGAGTTGCACGCCAACCTGCAGTTCAACCCGACCAAGGCCAAGCAGCTCCTAGAGGAGGCCGGCTATGGCAAGGGCTTCAAGATAAAGCTGACGGTGACCGCCGCCACCGTCAGCCGCTCGCTGGTCTTCCAGAACGCCTACGACGCCATCAAGAAGATGTGGAAGGACAACCTGAACGTCGACCTGGAGTACGACTTCGTCCAGGGGCCGACGCTCAATGCCGCCCTGCAGAAGGGCGAGTGGGACGACCTCATCCAGATTACGACGTGGCAGTCGGGCAGCCGCAACTACATGGCCGGCTTCAACCGCGGGCACTCCAAGGGTGCGGCCAACTTCGCTGGCTACAAGGACCCGCAGATGGACGACTGGCTGGAGAAGATGCAGAAGCTGCCCACGGACAGCGCAGAGCGCAAGGAGCTGGGCAAGAAGGTCTGGCAGCGCTTCCAGGAGCAAGTGTACGTAATCATGGGTGGGGACGCCTACTGGTTCAACCTCTGGCAGCCCTACGTCATCAACACCTTGGTCGGTCGCGGCGACCACAACATGTGGTTCGGCTTCGACAACCAGATCAAGACCTGGCTCGACCCGAACGTGAAGGGGATACCTTCGGAGCGGGCCCCTAAGAAGAGCTAGTAGCTA
>JACQUE010000019.1 GCA_016210425.1 Chloroflexota bacterium
CTCTTTGTGTAGTATGGGAGGCAGTGTCGTCCCTGGGCAGGTAAACCGGCTCGCAGCCTGATGCTGCGGCCTTCTCGGCAGTAAGAGTAGCGGTCCCGTTTAATCTGGAGGCTTGTACAAGCATGGCAGAGCAGACACAAGAAACGATGACTTCCGGGTTCGGATACAAGGACAAGGCGGGGCGCTTCGAGTATGGTAAGATCACTGACGCCGCGGTCAACGCCCTAAAAGCGCGCATCGGCGTCGAGCGTTCGCGCAACATCCAGCCCCGACATCTCAAGGATATGGCCTTCACCCCCGCGCGCATCCGCTCGATGGCCATCCGTTCGGGCGACTACAATCCCCTCTATCTGGACAGGGATTATGCCTGCAAATCGGTCCATGGCGACCTGGTCGTCCCGCCCTGGGCCCTCTCCGGCATCGAAGTCATCAACGCCCGCACCGATGGCATGCCCGGCCTCCATGCCTGGTTTCGCGGCACCATTATGGAATGGAAGCGGCCTCTGAAGGTCGGGGACATCCTCATCGGCAAGACCTATCTGCGCGACGTTAAGGTCGTGCCAAGCCGCACCTCCGGCCAAGCGGTTGTCCAGGAGTATGAGTCCATCGGGACCAACCAGGATGGCGAGGAGATCGGGCGTGTCTACACCTCTTGGCATAGGGCCGAGCGGGAGGCATCCAAGAACATCGCTCTGAACCAGAAGATGCGCGGCATAGCGCAGTACACGGCGGAGGACATCGAGAAGATCCAGCGCGACTACGAGAACGAGTTCCGGCGAGGCGGCGTCCCCCTGTACTGGGAGGACGTACAGATCGGCGAGGAGCTTCCGGTAACAGCCCAAGGCCCCACCAGCCAGGCGCAGCGCACCGTCGGCGAGGGTGGTGGCTACGGTACCGGCGGGTCCGGCGACTGGTCCGTGGGGCACAAGCAGGTACTGCTGGACCTCTTCGAGAAGCACCCAGGTCTCCCGTTCATCAATGAGTGGGGCATCCCTGAGGTGCCCGTCGTCATTCATAACAGCAACGAGCGCTGCCAGCGCTATCTGGGACTCCCCGGCGCGTACGACGGCGGCGCCCAGAGGGTGGGCTGGACCATTCACATGCTGACCAACTGGGCCGGTGACTACGGCATCGTGAAGAAGTTCGCCCTTCGCTTCCCTACCTTCAACATAATGGGCGACACCACGTGGTGCGGAGGCAAGGTCTCCGGCAAGCGGATCGATGAAGACCAACACATCGTCGAGATAGAGTACTGGAACCACAACCAACTGGGGATAACGGTGACGGATGGCTCGGCCGAGATGGTCCTGCCGTCGAAGAACAGTCCGAAGCGATAAAACATAAGAGGTAGGAGGGAGAACCGGGCAATGGCTGATACTGTTAAGACCAAGATCACCGATGAAGCTCTCGCCAAGCTGAAGAGCCAGGTTGGCATCCCGCAGGGGCGAGACCTGCCGGAGTGGGAGCTCGAGGACGCAAAGCTGCTGCGCAGCCAGATAAGGTCCTATGGCGTGATGATCGGGGATATGAACCCTATCTTCACCGACCTGGAGTATGCGCAGAAGACGCGCTGGGGGACCATCCTCTGCCACCCTGGCATCATCAACGAGCAGGAGCATCTGGAGCCGCAGTCTGAGCTGCTGCCTGGCTGCCGTGCCGTTCTCTCCGAGGCTACCATCGACTGGTACCACCCCATGAAGATGGGCGACCTCCTGCTGAGCAAGACCGCCGTGGGTGCTATCAAGGACGTTAAGACTGCGCCCGGCGGTGGACGGAGGGTCTCCGTTGAGCTCAACACTCCCGTCAACAACCAGAGCAACCAGCTAGTGGGCGAAGTCCGCACCGTCTGGCACTGCTACGAGCGCGGCTCCGGAGCTGAGAAAGCCATCTTCGGCAACAGGGTGCCGGTCGTCTACAACCAGGACGACATCGAGGCCCTAAAGGCTGAGTACAAGCGAGAGGAGCCACCGCGCGGCGCCGACATCCGCTACTGGGAGGACACCGAGGTCGGTGAGGAGTTGCCCCAGATCATGAAGGGCCCCACGACCAACATCAGGCGCGTCGGCGGAAGCATCAGCCGCTGGTACTGGGGCCACGGCCAGGGCTGGCAGATGTTCAAGGAGCACCCGGAGCTCTTCTTCACCAATGACACCGGCGCTCCGGAGCCCATTGTCTCGGCTGACTGGAACCACTACCACAGCGAGCGCTATCTGGGGGTGCCGGGCGCCTTGGAGTGCGCCACCGAGCGCATCCACTGGAATGTCCACCTGCTGACCGACTGGATGGGCGACGACGGCTTCCTGAAAAGGCTGGACCTGCATTTCCCCAAGGTCAACCTCCTGGGCGACGTCACCCGCTGTCATGGCCGCGTGAAGGGCAAGCGCGTCACCGCCGGCATGTACATCGCCGAGATCGAGATCTGGAACGAGAACAACTCGGGCGACACCGTCACCACCGGCACCGCCGAGGTGATCCTGCCTTCGACGACCCAGATCTAAAGGCCGGCCTAAGCTCCGGCCTTCGGGAACAGTAGAAACGCCGCCGGGAAGAGATTTTCAGCGTTCGCTGGGCATCCTTCCCGGCGGATGCTCTTTCTGCAGGGGGTAACTATGCCGGATCAGGCACTCTCTGACCTTAAGGTTATCGATCTCACCCATTACATCGCCGGGCCCTACTGCA
>JACQUE010000142.1 GCA_016210425.1 Chloroflexota bacterium
CCTTCGCCGAGCGCTGTGTGCTCGGCATCGAGGCCGACGCCGAGCGCTGCCGCGAGCTGGTGGAGCGTAGCGCCGCTCTGGCGACGGCCCTCACGCCTTACATCGGCTATGAGACAGCGGCGGCGATAGCGAAGGAATCGCTGCGGACGGGGCGGAGCATCCGCCAGATCGTCGAGGAACGCGGCCTGCTTAAAGGCGATGACCTCCAGGCGATCTTGTCACCGAAGGCCATGACGGAGCCGGGGATCGGTGGTAAGCAGTAGCCACGGCAGAATCCGGAAGCCAGGGGGGTAGAAGGGGGCGGCCTTTTCGTTGCTCCGCGTCTAGTTGTCATGAACGGGCGAAGGGTCTGTAGCCCCAGACGTGGCTAGAGATTCCTTGCTCCGTGCAGAGTCCTTCATGTTCGCTTGCAGCGGACGCCATGAAGGATGAAAACGTGTCACCCTGAGCCGTAGGCGAAGGGTCTAGCCACACAATGCCAGACATCTGCGGCCAAACAGGCAAGATGCTTCGCCTCGGCTCAGCATGACAGTGATGGCACGTCTCGTCCAGAGGCGATCACCCTACATGGCGCTTATTTTCGTATCATGACATGGTCCCCATGCTCTCCTCCAAACAAAAACTTAACCTGCCTGAAATCCGCTGGAAACAGCGGTTTTCTAATTTGTATTTGACACCAATTTCACAGGAGGAGCGGCTATGATCGACATCGCAGGTCCACCCCTCGCCACGTTATCCCCCGCGGTTGCCGAAGTAAGCTCAGGGGACACCGGTTGGGTGCTGGCGGCCTCGGCCCTGGTTCTGATCATGACGCCGGCCCTGGGCTTCTTCTACGGTGGTATGGTGCGCAGGAAGAACGTGGCGGCCACCATCATGCAGTCCTTCATCATCGTCGCGCTGATCAGCGTGCAGTGGGTCCTCTTTGGGTACAGCCTGGCCTTCGGGCCGGACAAAGGAGGCTTCATCGGGGGGCTGGAGTGGGCAGGACTCAGAAATGTCGGGCTGGAGCCCAGCGACACCTACGGGACGACGATACCCCATCAGGCGTTTATGGTCTTCCAGCTCATGTTCGCCATAATCACGCCGGCCCTGATCACGGGCGCCTTCGCCGAACGCATTAAGTTCAAAGCATTCCTGGTCTTCATCCTGGCCTGGTCCACCTTCGTCTACGACCCCATCGCCCACTGGGTGTGGGGCTCCGGTGGCTGGCTGTTCAAGCTTGGGGCCCTCGACTTCGCCGGCGGCACGGTCGTCCACATCAGCTCCGGCTTTGCGGCTCTGATGGCGGCCCTGGTGATGCGGCGTCGACTCGGCTATGGGAGAGAGCCCATGGAGCCGGGGAACGTCCCCTTCATCGTCCTGGGTGCGGCCCTGCTCTGGTTCGGATGGTTCGGGTTTAACGCCGGCAGCGCGCTGGCCTCCGGCGCCCTGGCGACAAGCGCCTTCGTAGTGACCAACACCTCCGCGGCCATGGCGGCGCTCACCTGGATGACGATGACCTGGTGGCTGGGTGGCAAGCCCAGCGTCATCGGCGCGGCCTGTGGCGCGGTCGCGGGTCTCGTGGCCATCACGCCGGCGTCCGGCTTCGTCACTCCGATGGCCGCCGTCCTCATCGGCCTGGGCGCGGGTGTCTTCTGCTATCTGGCCTGCCGGCTGCGGGCCAAGATGGGGCTTGACGACTCTCTGGACGTCTGGGGCTGCCACGGTATCGGCGGTATCTGGGGCGCCATCGCTACCGGCCTCTTCGCCACCGTCGCCGTCAACGCGGCCGGCCGCGACGGCCTCTTCTACGGCAACCCGGGTCAGGTCGGTATCCAGCTTGCGGCCGTGGGCGCCAGCATGGCCTACTCCTTCGTGGGCACCTTCATCATCCTGAAGGTCATCGACAAGGTCTGGGGTCTGCACGTCAACGAAGAGGAGGAACGGGCCGGCCTCGACCTGGCCCAGCACGGCGAGCGCGCCTACGAAATGCAGGGACTATAGGAGAAATCGATGATGCACAAGATCGAGGCCATTATCCGCCCTGAGAAGCTGGAGAACGTCAAGGATGCCCTTGCCAAAGCCGGGTTCCACGGGTTGAATGCCGCGAACGTCGTCGGTCGAGGTGTGCAACGAGGGATTGTTTACGAGGGGCGGACGGGCGAGAGGGCGACCGTGGACATGCTGCCCAAGGTGAAGCTGGAGGTGGTGGTGCGGGAGGCGGATACGGAGCGCGTCATCGACATCATCGAGCGGGCATGCCGCACAGGGAAGATCGGCGACGGCAAGATCTTCGTCTCGCCTGTCTTGGAGGCCGTCCGAGTCAGGACAGGCGAGCGGGGCGATTCGGTCATCTAACGTCAAAAAGGGCCAAATCATCAGCTAGAATTATTAGGAGGGAGGAGCAATGTCCGTCGAGTTCGTAGTCGCTGTCATCGGTTTCGTCGTGCTGATCTTAGCCTGGGCGGTGCTGCCCATCCGCCATGCGGCACCTCTTTCCGAGGTAGAGGAACTGCCGGAGCCTGCGGTAGCCACACCGATGCGCAACGAGGCTGTGCGCATGAGGCGCGGAGAAGAGGCCCTGGTCTAAGCGGGCCAAGGCCCGGGCCCAGCAGAGGGGCCGCTAGCGACCGGCTCCTGGGCAACCCTAACATTAGCCAGACAAAGCACAGGAAGTCCTTCGGCCAAGAGGGTCGCGGGGCTTCCTTGTGCTTTGTAACATAAACGTAATGTTGCCGAAACCTTTCGGAAACAGGAGGTAGCTAAATTGTAAGCAACAGCACCCGATCAGGAGTGACGGCTGCTGATGAAGGTCATCGACAAGGTCATCGGCCTGCACGTGAACGAGGACGAGGAGCGGGCCGGCCTAGACCTGGCCCAGCACGGCGAGCGCGCCTACGAGATGCAGGGACTGTAAGGTTCAAAGAAGGAGGCAAGAAATGTCTGTCGAGTTCATCGTCGCTGTCGTGGCTTTTCTGCTGCTGATCGTGACCTGGGCGCTGTTGCCCGTCCGACCGACACTTCCCCGCTTTGAGGAGACCGAGTAGCAGTAGCCTGCTGCCCGACAAGCGGCGATAAAGGGCAAAGCAGCGACGTCCTAGCAGGGCCGCACTACCGCTTCATGCCTTTCTCAGCGCTGGTGATTCGGCAGGCTGACTATTATATCGCCTCCGTCGTCGACCAACGCGGGATAAATTTCCAAAGGTGGACACCTGTTCCCCAGAGACTGCCCCGTCACCAGGTCGAACTTCTCTCCGTGTAATGGGCAGACAACCTTCCCTGCGCCTATAATGCCGTCGGCTAACGGTCCAGCCCGATGCGGGCACAGCGCCTGAGTAGCGTACGCTTTTCCGTCCCTCGCCCGGAATACGGCAACGGAGCTCCGGCCTACCCTAAACACTCGACCTTCCCCCGGAGGGACTTGGCGCAAAGGGCCAAGGTTGTAGCACCTGGTGGTTGTGCTGGCAGCAGTCATCAACGTAACTCCTCGTCTCATTCGACGCCGGCAAGGACGCCGGCGAACTGGTTCGGGTGAACCGGAGCGTCGGCCTCCTGCCAAGGGTCGGCGTACACATCGGCTATTGCCGTGATCTCCGCGTCAAGGCCATCACAGATACCTTCCGCGTCCTCCACCAGAAGACGGCGCAGCTCCTGAATACCAATGCGCTCCACGAAGTCGTATGTCCGTTCTTGGTACTTGGCGTTCTCCCGATAATACTGTATGAAGCGCCTCACGTAATTCAGCACCTCGTCGTGGGATTGCGCCACACACAGGATGTCACCCTTGCGCACACGGGAGCCGGCGGAGCCGCCCACGAATACCTCCCACTTGCCACCCTCGACGGCCACCGCTCCCACGTCCTTGGTGGTGGCCTCGGCGCAGTTGCGAGGGCAGCCGGAGCAGGCGAGCTTCATCTTGTGGGGGGACTCGATGCCCTGCAAACGCCTTTCAATCTTGACGCCCAGGGTTAGGCTGTCGCCCAGGCCGTAGCGGCAGAAGTCAGCACCGACGCAGGTCTTGCAAGTGCGGAATGCCTTGGTGTACGCGTGTCCTGAAGGCATTCCCAGGTCTCTCCAAACCGCCGGTAGCTCCTCTTTGGGTATGCCCAGCAGGGCGATGCGCTGCCCGCCCGTTATCTTTACCATGGGCACCTGGTACCTCTCCGCGACATCGGCGATGCGTCGAAGTTGCGTCGGCGTCGCAACGCCGCCATAGATGCGGGGCACCACGCTAAAGGTACCGTCCTTCTGGATATTGGCATGGACGCGGTCGTTGATATGCCGGGCATCGCGCTCGTCTTCGTACTCTTCACCCCAGACGGTTCTCAGCAGCGATGCGAGCGCAGCCTTGCTGTCGGGGTCGTCTGTGCCGCCGCCCAGAGCCTCAAGAACGGCCGAGACGCTGCGCAACTCCTTTTCCTTAACGGCCATAACAAGCTTCCGCTTCGTCATGGGTACTCCGGGCACGTAGTACTGAACGGTTGGATCGTCGGCAAGGGTTCCCTCGGAGGCCAGCTCCAAAAGAGCCTTGACCTGCGGTTTGCAGGAGCCGCAACCGGTGCCCGCCCGCGTAGCCTCGCATAATCCCTTCAGAGTGCGGTGTCCTGCCTTTACCGCCTCCATGATCGCACCTTTGGATACGCCGTTGCAGTTGCAGACGTGGGCGTCGGCGGGCAGGTCGGCCAGGTTCGGTGACCCTGCATCCTCCGTTACGGGAAATAGAAGCTCTGCTCGGCTTTGCGGCACCGGCTGCCCCCGCCGAAATATCTGCAGCAGTCGGGGAGACAGCAGGCCGTCTCCCAACAGAGTAGCCCCGGCAAGAAGGCCCTCCCGTACGATGAGCTTCACATAGACGCCGCGTGACGGCTCAATGTAGGTCACCACCTCGTCTCCCTCCCGGCAGGAATCGCTATCCCCGATGAGGGTCAGGTCCACTCCCATAACTTTGAGCCGCGTAGAGACCTTTGACTCCCTGTATGTCGCCTGAGGGTTGGCACCGGTGAGCCGGTCGGCCAGTACCCGGGCCTGCTCCCATGCGGGCCCCACAAGACCGAAGGTCCGGCCGCGGTGCTCCGCACAGTCGCCAATGGCGCAGATGTCGGGATCGTTTCGGCAGGACAGGTCGTCATGGACGACGATGCCTCGCTGCACCGTCAGCCCTGCTTGCTTGGCCAGGTCCACGCTAGGTCTGGTCCCAGCGGCTATGACCACCAGATCGCAACCGAGGGTGGAGCCGTCTTCGAAAGCCAGCCCGCTGACCCGATCATCGCCGAGGACGGTCGCCGTCGCCTTTTCCAGGTGGATTTGGACGCCCCTCTGCTCAAGAGCGCGTTGCAGCATCGCCCCTGCCGTCGGGTCAACCTGGGTCTCCATCAGATGGGATGTCAAGTGCACCACGTGCACTTCCAGCCCTCGGCTCATGAGGCCACACGCTGCCTCCAGCCCCTGCAAGCCACCGCCGATGACCGCCGCCCGGCGCCCATTGGCTGCGCAACGTATAATCCCCTCACAGTCGCCCAGGGTTCGGAAGACGTGAATGCCTTCTCGGAAGCTGCCCAGATCACCGTAGAGCCCCTTGATGGAAGGCACGATGGGTGTGCTGCCGGTGGCAATCACCAGCGTGTCGTACGGCTCCACGATCTCGCCCGGTGCATATATCTTTCGGGCCAGTCTGTCTATCCAGCCTACCCGGACGCCGCTGTGCAGCTTCACACCTTTCTCCGCGTACCAGGTCGGCGCGTTGATGAGGATATCCTGTGGCTGATTCGTCCCGGCCAGGACGCCGGAAAGAAGGATCCGGTTGTAGTTGCCATCTGGGTCGTCGCCGAACACCACAATCTCGAAGAGGCCACCGCCGCCGCGGGCCAATACCTCTTCCACCAACCTTCCTCCAGCCATGCCATTGCCGATAACGACAAGTCGTCGTTTGTTTTGCATACAGACATCACTCCTTGCTGTCGCCCTCGCCGACGAATCACCGGTCCGGCGATATGGGCTAGTGCTATGTGGCCTCCTCTAAGACTATGTGAGTTATGTTACAAATCGGTCTCTAGACGGTTACGGTGACATTACGCTTGTGTAACGAAAGTGTTAATATGCGCCATTGCATCAAAGAGCTTTCGCCCTCGTTGAGCCGCTCCTTATGCAGCGGCCTCGCTCGCGTGCTATAATCGCCCTGCGCGTATCAATTAAACGGAGGCATGCGTGGCGGCATCGGCCTTAAGCGGCTTCAAAGTGGTGGAATGGGCCCACTTCATAGCGGGCCCCTACTGTGCAAAGCTGCTGGCCGACATGGGCGCCGAGGTCATCAAGGTGGAGGAGCCTCCGGCTGGTGACGAGGCCCGCCGCCATGGCCCTTTCCCCGGTGACCTGCCTCATCCGGAACACAGCGGCCTCTTCCTCTCCTGCAACACCAACAAGCTGGGCATCACCCTCGATCCCCATAAGGCGACGGGCCGCCAGATATTCCTGCGGCTCCTCTCGCAGGCGGATGTCCTCATCGAAGATAACCCGCCCCTTATATTAAATGAGTCGCATCTGGACTACGAAGCCCTCGCCGCCGTAAACCCCCGCCTGGTCGTCACCTCCATCACCCCCTTCGGCCAGACCGGGCCCTATCGGGATTATCGCGCGTACTACCTGAACCTATTCCACGGCAGCGGCCGAGGCTACCTCATGCCCCACGATTCGCCCAATCTGGAGCGGGAGCCCGTGAAGGCGGGGACATTCCTCGGCGAGTTCGAATCGGGGTTGAGCGCCGCCGTGGCGACCCTGGGCGCCCTCTACGCCCGCTACGCCACGGGCGTTGGGCAGCATGTGGATGTCTCCAAGCAGGAGGCGTTCATGGCGCTGGAGCGTGTCGAGATCGGCAAGTACCCCAACGAAGGCTCAAGCTCCCAACGCGCCTCGGGCCGGCGCATGTTCGGCGGGCTCATGCCATGCGCCGACGGCTATGTCGAGATCGCCGTGGCGCAGGACAAGCAGTGGCGCGGCCTCTGCGATCTCATGGGGCACCCCGAATGGACGAAGGAGGAGCGCTGCCGCACGGAGCAGTTGCGCTCGCAGAATGTTGACGACCTGGTGCCTCTGCTGGCCGAGTGGGTGGCCCAGCAGCCGCGCGACCGGCTCTTCCACGAGGGCCAGGCCCGGGGCGCGGCCGTCGGCGCCGTCTATACCGCCGAGGACGTCGTCAACTCGCCGCAGCTCGCCGCTCGCGCCTTCTTCTTCGAGATGGAGCACCCCAAGGTCGGGCGAGTGAAGATGCCCTCGGCGCCCTACAAGATGTCGAAGACACCCTGGCGCCTGGGGCGGGTTGCGCCGGAGGTGGGCCAGCACAACGATGAGATCTACGGCGGCCGGTTGGGCCTCAGCAGGCAGGAGCTAGCGCGCCTGCGCGAGGTGGGGGTGATTTAAGTATGTGTCATTGCTACGCAAATGCAGGGTCGAGCAAACTGTCATTCTGAAGCCCGCCGAAGGTGGGCTGAAGAATCCGTCTCCTCCCGGTCTCAACAGGAACGGACTCTTCGCTTCGCTCAAG
>JACQUE010000144.1 GCA_016210425.1 Chloroflexota bacterium
CTATAGCAGCCAGCAAGGTCGAGACACGGTGCTTCCTTGATATGGCCGGTGCGGCCGTCGTGGTGTGACTCTACCCGCTCACTCACGTGCATCACCAGACAGGAGGGCTGGCAGTTCGCCAGCCCTCCCTCATTCCCCGAGTTGCGGCCATCTCCTTTAGCCACTTATACTTGTATGAGTATCCTAGAGCAGTGAGGACTTGATGCTCGCAGATAAGCTGGAGCGTCTCCTGCCAAACGTCACAAAGCCGGCGCGCTACACCGGCGGCGAATGGAATAGCGTTACCAAGGATTGGTCAACGACCTCCATCCGTGTCGTTCTTTCCTACCCCGATATCTACGATATCGGCATGTCCAATCTTGGCTTGCTCATCCTCTACGATCTCCTAAATAGTCGGGGAGGCATCCTCTGCGAGCGCACCTTTGCGCCCTGGGTGGATATGGAGGCCCAGATGCGGGCCAACGACATCCCCCTCTTCAGCATCGAGTCCAAGCGCCCCGTGCGCGACTTCGACATCCTGGGCTTCTCGCTCAGCCACGAGCTGAGCTATACGAACCTGCTCAACATGCTCCAGCTTGCGGGCATCCCGATCCACAGCCGAGATCGCGGCGAGGGTGACCCCCTGGTCATAGCCGGCGGCAGCGGCGCTCTTAACCCTGAGCCACTGGCCGACTTTATAGACCTCTTCGTTCTTGGCGAGGGCGAGGAGGTGCTCCTGGAGCTGGTGGGTCTCTACAAGGATTGGAAGCGAGCCGGCGGGCGGTTATCCAGGGAGGGGCGCGCAGAGCTGCTGCGCCGCACGGCGCAGATAGAGGGCATCTACGTTCCAAGTCTCTATGATGTCAGGTACCATGACGATGGAACGGTAGCAAACATAATTCCCCTCATCCCTGAGGCTAAGCCCCGGATAGTGCGCCGCTTTGTCTCTCCGCTGCCCCCGCCGCTCACCAGGCCGATAGTGCCGTACATCGAGGCCGTTCATGACCGTGGCATGGTGGAGATCCAGAGGGGATGCACGCGCGGCTGTCGCTTCTGCCAGGCAGGCATGATCTACCGTCCCTACCGTCAGCGCAGCATCGAGGAGATCGTGCGGGCGGTCGAGGAGATCATCCACAACTGTGGCTACGACGAGATAGGCCTCGTCTCCCTCAGTACCTCGGACTATCTCGGCATCGACCGGTTGCTTGAAGCCCTCAATGAACGCTTCCCGCCCAAGCAGGTGACTTTCTCGTTGCCCAGCCTGCGCATTGATAACTTCCCGGATTGCCTTGCCGAGGCCATGGCAAGCCGGAAGCGGGGCGGCCTCACCTTTGCCCCTGAGGCCGGCAGCGAACGACTGCGGGCTGTCATTAACAAGGCCGTTTCCGATGAGACGATCCTGGAAACCGTCGAGCGGGTGTGCCGGCTGGGGTGGACCCACCTCAAGCTCTACTTCATGATCGGCCTTCCCAGCGAGACGATGGCGGACGTGGAGGCGATAGTGGAGTTGGCGCGGAAGGTGCGGCAGGTCGGCAGAAGCATCGTGGGAGGGCGCTTTCGCCTCACGCTGGGCGTCAACATCTTCATACCCAAGCCCCATTCGCCCTACCAGTGGACCCCCCAGGCCTCACGAGATGAGGTGGATGCCAAGTACGACGTGCTGAAGCGCGGGTTGAAACTGAAGGGGGTGCATCTCACCTACCAGGAGCCGGATGAAAGCCTGCTGGAGGCGATCCTGGCTCGCGGGGACCGCAGGCTTGGGCGCGTCATCGAGGCAGCCTGGCGAGCCGGGGGCAAGTTCGATGCCTGGGGAGAGCGGTTCGATTTCTCTCGCTGGCTGCGGGCCTTTGAGGAGATCGGGCTGGAGCCTCGCTTCTATGCCCACCGCACCCGATCTCTAAAAGAGCTGCTGCCATGGTCGCACATCGACACCGGTGAGACCCAGGGATTCCTGCAGAGGGAGTACAAGCGGGGCCACAGGGGGCAGGATCCGCAGCAGACGGAGGATTGTCGGGTAGCGCTCTGCAACGCCTGTGGCCTTGAGCATCGGGACGAGAGTTGCCGGATGAAGCTGGAGGCCCGTCTTGAAGGCCGGGAGCTGCCTCTGTAGCGCTATGTAGTGCTATTCAGTATAAGCCGATGGCTAGTTGAGTAGGGCGCTGGATGTCTACCTTCGCGCTGCCCAGGGGCAAGTAAACCCCTTCGTTAGACTATCTCCCTCGTCTGCCTCCCCGCATATGTTATACTTGGTGGTCATTAATGCCGCTGAAACAGGTCGAGCCCTATGGCCGGTGGCACGCGGGAAACGAAGGCCGCTAGATCGCGGTACAACAGGAACGCCCGCCTTTACGATCTTTCGGAGGGTTTTGTCGAGAAGCTCCTCTTTCGAAGGCATAGAGCGCGCCTGTGGAGCGTAATTCCTGGAGGATGCGTCCTGGAAGTGGGAGTTGGCACGGGCAAGAACATGCCTTACTATCCATCCCAGGCCGATGTCGTGGCCATTGATCTGAGCGAGGAGATGCTCCGTCGCGCCCGAAAGCGAGCACAAGCGTTGGGCCTCCCCATGTCATTGGCCTGCATGGATGCCCAGAGCCTCGCCTTTGTCGACGATACCTTCGACGCGGTTGTCGCCAGCTTCGTTTTCTGCTCCGTCCCCGATGCCGTTCGCGGCCTGCGGGAGGTCCTTCGGGTATCCAAGCCAGGCGCCAAGGTCCTGCTGCTGGTGCACGTACGGAGCGGAAATCCTCTCGTGGGTCTCCTCATGGACCTGGCAAACCCCCTCATGGTGAGGATGGCGGGTGCTAACATAAACCGCGACACCGTTGCGAATGTGGCAATAAGCGGCCTTAAGGTGGAGGATGTGGCCGATCTTTGGGCCGGCATCGTAAAGCTTATCTCCGCCCGCGCTGATAAACCCTTCGATGGGAGGCCGCAAGTCGAATGAGGCTCAAGGTGAGTACGATCATCCTGACTGTTGCAATGGCGGCCGTTCTGGCGGCATGTGGGAAAGCCGAGAAGACCAGTCCGGCGGCCAGCGATGATGTTAAGCGCATCGAGGTCGAGGGTGGTGCTTTCCAGGATGTCATGCCTGCCAGGTTAAACGAGATGCTTAAGAAGAAAGACTTCGTTTTCATCAACGTCCATGTCCCCTACCAGGGCGAGATCGCCAACACGGACCTCTTCATCCCCTATGACCGAATTCAGGACCAGCCATCGCAGCTCCCAAAAGACAAGAAGGCTAAGATAGTCCTGTATTGCCGGAGCGGGTACATGAGCGCGTTAGCCGCCCAGACCCTAGTGAAGCTCAACTACTCCAATGTCGGGAGTCTTCATGGCGGCATGGACCTGTGGGAGAAGGATGGCTATCCTTTGCAGACTGTTTCGAGGTAGCCGTAAGGCGTCGGCGTCTTGTTGACCGCTGTGGGATGCGCTATTATTAGGGCCGGTATTCACAGACTATACTAACCGGGGGCGCTCGATAGGAGAAAGCGAGGCGGGGAGTGGCCGGCAGAGAGCCAATGGACGCTCCGTCCGGTAGTGACGAGAGGAACGTGGCAGTCCTGCTTGAGTTGGGCCAGGCCGTCTGCTCCGAGCTGGATCTTGATGCCGTCCTCCGACGGACCGCTGAGGCGGCCAGGACCTTGCTGGAGGCGCAGGGGGGCTCCGTGTGGCAGTGGGACGAGGCGCGGCAGGAGCTATATGTGGCGGCGGCGGTTGGGCTGGGTGTTGCCGCTGTCGTCGGCACCCGGATGAAGATGGGCGAGGCTGTGGTGGGGAAGGTCGTCGCGGAAAAGAAGACTATTCACATCCAGGATGTCCTCACCGACCCCGTTTTCGGGCGCGCCGCCGGCAGGGTCAGAGAATCGGGCATTCGCGCTCTGGTGAACACTCCCCTCCTTTACAGGGACGAAGTCCTGGGCGTTATGGGCGTCTACTGGGAGTCCCAGCGCGAGATCTCGCAGCGGGAGATCGATCTGGCTCAGATGCTGGCTAACTACGCTGCTATCGCCATCAGGAACGCTCGCACTTACGAGGAGGTTGCTGCGTCCAGGCGGAGGCTCGCCGCCCACAGTCGTGAGCTTGAGGTATTAAATCGTA
>JACQUE010000020.1 GCA_016210425.1 Chloroflexota bacterium
GTCCACGACTACAGGCGCCAGCAGGTGCGGCACACTGTTGAAGGCGACGAGCTCCACCCGCTTTGGGTCAACCATGAGGAAGCGGACATCCTCCGGCGTAGCGTGCATCAGGAGGCAGGAAATGATCGAGTTGATGCAGACGCTCTTGCCGCTGCCGGTCGCGCCCGCGATGAGCAGGTGCGGCATCTTGGCCAGGTCGGCGGCCACAGACTCGCCGGCCACGCCTTTGCCCAGGGCGAGGGCCAGCTTGGAGCGGGCGGCAGCCCGCTGGAAGGACGGGCTTTCGATGAGGCTGCGCAGGCTCACGACGCCCATCGTCTGATTTGGCACCTCGATGCCCACCACCGACTTGCCCGGCACCGGCGCCTCGATACGCACGGTGGGTGCCGCTAGGGCCATCGCCAGGTTGTTGGAGAGGGCCGTGATGCGCTCCACCTTGACCCGTGTCCGCGACACCTCCTCGATGCGCACCTTGGGCTTGCCGTCCTTGTCCAGCTTGATCCGCCCGAACTCGTCGCGCTCCCTGACCTCGCGGTACTTGTGGTCCCAGCCGGGCTCGACGCCGAACTGGGTCACTGCCGGGCCGGGGTTTATCTGCACGACCTTGGCCTCAACGCCGTAGCTCGCGAGGGCATCCTCTATCAGCCGGGCGCGCTCGCGGTTATCGGCGGGAGCCACTTCCCTATCCGATATCTGCTCCAGAAGGTCGGGTGGCGGCAACTGCCAGCGCTCGGTGCGAGGTAGCGGGCCTCCTGATGCTTCCTCAGCCTCGCCAGCCTCGCCCGAGTCCTCATTATCATCGTACGAGAGCGGAAGGGCCTTCTGGACGCCTGCCGCGGCCTCGGCCAGAGCAACTCCCTCTGGCGCAAGCTCCTCATCCCAGTGGGGCTCGACCGGCATCCCAAGCGAAAGCGGCCTCTCAAGGGAGGGTACCTCCGGAGGCTCCTTGCGTCGCTGCCTCAGCGCGCCCAGGAAGGCCCGCATGTCGGCGAGGATGATCTCCCAGGGTCGGCTACGATAGACGCGCATTCCCTCCTTGCCGGTCGTGGCAAGGACGCGGCTGCTCTGGCGCGGCGCGAGGAAGAGGGCAGCGAGAAGCAGCAGGCCGATGATGCGCAGGATGCCCAAGGCGTCGCGGGCGCCGATGACGCCGCTGCCCAGGGCGCCGCCGGCGGCAACGGGTTGGCTGCCGCCGCCGATGGAGAAGAAGGAGAGCACGCCGACGACGGCGAAGGCGAGGGCCGCCGAGCCGGCCCAGCGGTTCCAGTAGCTAAAGGAGGCGAGAAGCCGCCGGCGCCGGACAAGCATCGTGATGTAAGCGAGGGCTAAGATCACGATTATAAGGCCGAGCCCCAGGCGGGACCAAACAGCGTCCCAGACCGTATAGGCCCATCCGCCGAGGATTACCAGTAATAGCAGGGCGGCTAGGATAACGGCGGAGGCAACGAGGACGGGCTGAGGAAGCTTGGCGACGCGGCGGCGCGCCCTGCCGGTCGAGCGCCGCTGCGATGGAGTGGCCTTGCTGCGAGTCGCGCTCTTCGGTTTGCCCCTTGCCATTCGCTCAACTCCCCCCTACCGGCCAGAGCCGGTCTTGTTTGGGGGGTGTCTTGTCGAGAAGGATCATATCCCTCTTAGACCTCAACGGCAACAGGCAGGATCATCGGGCGGCGCCGCGTCTCCTTGTAGACGTACTTGGCCACTGTCTCCTTGATCTTGGGGTTGATGTAGCCCCACTCGGTTGTGTGGGCCTTGCCGTGGTCGATGGCATTCACCACCTGCGTCCGGATGTCGGTCATGAGCTGTTCAGAGACGCTCACGTCCACGAAGCCCCGCGAGATGACGTCCGGCTCGCCGATAACCTTGCCGGTGTCCTTGTCCACGGCCACCACGACCAGCAGGATGCCGTCCTGCGCCAGGTGCTGGCGGTCGCGCAGCACCACCTGGCCAATGTCGCCCAGGCCATCGACGTAGATGTAGTCCGATGATACCTGCCCCGCCTTCTTGGCGCGGTAGGTCGTCACTTCGAGGACGTCCCCATTCTGCAGCACGAACGTGTTCTCCTCGGGTATCCCCAGAGAGTGCGCCAGCCGGGCGTGCAGCACCAGGTGGCGGTATTCGCCGTGGACGGGGACGAAGAAGCGGGGCCGCACTAGGCGCAGCATGAGCTTCAACTCCTCCTGGGCGCCGTGGCCATGCACATGCACATCGGCAATGCCCTGATAGAGGACATTGGCGCCCTGCTGGAAGAGCGCGTCGATGGTGCGGTTGATCAGCCCGACGTTGCCGGGGATCGGGCTTGCCGAGATGACTACCGTATCGCCGGCGATAACCTCCAGGAAGCGGTGGTCGCGGTTGGCCATGCGGGATAGGGCCGATGTGGGCTCACCCTGGGAGCCGGTGGTCATGACGGCGATGCGCTCGGGCGGGAGGTGCTTGAGCTCATCGGGTGTGCCCAGGCCCGAAGGCACGGTCAGGTAGCCCATCTCTATGGCCATCTGGGCGTTGTCCAGCATGCTGCGGCCCATTATGAACATGCGCCGCCCGTGCTTCTCCGCCGCGTCAACCACTTGCTGGATGCGGGAGATGAGCGAGGCGAAGGATGCCACGACCACCCTGCCCTTGGCGTCACCCATTATGCGGTCTAGGGACTGCCCAACCACCTGCTCTGACGGCGTGTAGCCGGGGCGCTCTACGTAGGTGGAGTCGGACATCAACAGAAGCACGCCCTTGTCGCCCAGCTCGGCCAGGCGGTGCAGGTCCATCGTCTTGCCGTCCACAGGCGTATGGTCTAGCTTGAAGTCGCCTGTGTGCACCACGGTGCCGATAGGTGTGTGCAGGGCGATGCCAAAGGAGTCGGGTATGCTGTGGCAGACCCGGAAGAACTCCGCGCGGAAGCAACCTATTTGCAGCACGTCGCCCGGCCGCACCATGTTCAGGCGGACGTTCTTCAATAGGCGGTGCTCGCGCAGCTTAACGGAGATGAGGCCGTGGACCAACGGCGATCCGTAGACAGGGACGTCCAATTGGGGCAGGATGTACGGTAGCGCTCCCACGTGGTCCTCATGGCCGTGGGTGATTAGTATGGCCCGGACTCGCTCATGGTTTTCCTTGAGGTACGTGATATCGGGGATAACCAAGTCGACGCCGAGCATCTCTTCTTCCGGGAACATCAGCCCCGCGTCGATAACGACGATATCCTCGCCGTACTCTAGGGCCATCATGTTGCGGCCTATCTCGCCCAGGCCGCCTAGCGGTATGATCTTGAGTCTGGCTTTAGCCATAGTACCTATTCCTTTTCCTTTAGAACATAGTCAGTTGTTGTGGTTCTGCCTGCTCGCCGGGCTCCTTCACTACCTCGGTCAGCAGCTTGGGCAGCTTGCGGAAGTCCTCCTCGATAGTGGTCCGCAGGCTCTGCTGATGGAGGGCCGCCGCCGGATGGTAGAGGGGGAAGTAGATCGTGCCATCGCGGCGCCGCGCCTGCCCGTGGACCTTGCTGATAGTGTCCTTGGGGAAGAACTTCGCCATGGAGTAGCGGCCAAGGGTGACGA
>JACQUE010000155.1 GCA_016210425.1 Chloroflexota bacterium
AATGATGCAAACAATGCAAAACACGTTCACTAGCGCTCGGGCCCGAGGGGCCCTCGCCTTTCGCGAGCATCTGCCCGTTGGCAGCGCTGCCCCAGATTGCGTCCTCTACACGGTTCAGGGTGTGAAGGCCAGGCTTAGCGACTACTTCGGGAAAGCCCACGTCGTCCTGCAATTTGGCAGCATAACCACGCCCGGTTCGATCGAACAGCTACAAGCGATGGAGCAGGCGCGCCGGACGGATGGAGCGGGAGCCCAATTCCTCTTCATCTACGTGCGAGAACCTCACCCTGGCTCTAGCTACCCGCAGCCCACTACCCTCGCCGAGCGCCTCTCCCACGCCAGGGCGCTTCAGCGCGCCGAGGCTATTGCCTGGCCTGTCCTTGTCGATGATGTCGGCAATGAGTGCTACTCAGCCTATGGCAGCCAGCCGGCCATGGCCTACGTCGTAAACCGAGATGGCATCGTCTTCTACAAGACGAACTGGATCAACGCGGCGGAGATAGGCGAGGCGCTGCGTGACCTCCACTACGCGGACAACGCAGCCGGCAATGATCAAAACGAGGTCCTCCCTCGTTTCTCTGAGAAGCTGTGCACGTTCACGGTGCCGGTTGGCACGTGTGCGCGCGTGCTGCGGCGGGCGGGCCAGGACTCGATAGACGACCTGCAGCGGGCGTTCAACAATAAGGCCTGGACGCTGCGGGTTTCCGGCGAGTGAGCTTGGCAAGCAACTCAACCCAGGAGGTTCGCATGGAAGTGGCACGGGCGGCATTCTTCGTGGGGCCGCGAGAGATACGTGTCGGGCCGATCGACCTTCCCCGAGTGGAGCCGGGGATGGTACTGCTCCGGGTGCTGGCCTGCGGAGTGTGTGGAACTAACCTCCATAGCTGGCAGGCTCCTCGGCTCACCACGGGGCGCAATCCGGACGCTGGGGCGTCAGGGCACGAGGTGGCGGGGCAGGTGGTGGAGGTGGGCGCCGGCGTCACCAGCGTTAGGGTGGGCGATCGGGTAGGAGTGGAGCTCTTTGAGAGCCGCGCCTGCGGACGTT
Source organism: Chloroflexota bacterium (assembly GCA_016210425.1). Taxonomy (GTDB): domain Bacteria; phylum Chloroflexota; class Dehalococcoidia; order JACQUE01; family JACQUE01; genus JACQUE01. Next base: position 1,046 of record JACQUE010000155.1, read on the forward strand.
GCCGCTACTGCCATGAGGGGCGCTTTTTCCACTGCGAGCAAAAACGCCCTACCAACGCCGGCGGTTTCGTCGATTACATCCTCATGTATGATAAGGGCCTCTATAAGCTGCCGGAAAGCATGTCGGCGGCCGAAGGGACGCTCCTGGAGCCATTCTCCTGCTCGCTGCATGCCGTGCGCATGGCCGGCCTACTTGGCGGCGAAACCGTGCTGGTACTTGGCGCCGGCCTCCTGGGTATATTCGCTGTGGCTGCTGCTAAGCTGTATGGCGCGGGCAAGGTGATCTGCACTGCGAAGTACCATTTTCAGGCGGAAGCGGCGGCGCGCTTCGGGGCGGACTTGGTGGTGGATAGCTCCGACCCCCAGTTAGAGCGCCGCGTTAAGGACGAGGCCGGCGGAAGAGGGCCGGATGTGGTCATCGAGAGCGTTGGCGGCAGGGCGAGCACCATCCAGCAGGCGATGTCGGTAGTCCGCCCGGTGGGTAAGGTGATGGTGATGGGCCTGTTCGATGAGCCGGTCCCCATAGACACCTGGCAGGCGGTAATAAAGGAGCTCAGCCTTATCTTCCCGGCCACCTACTCAGTGATGGGCATGCGCCATGAGTACGAGCTGGCGCTGGAGCTACTGGCGTCGGGGAAGGTGCCGGGCAAGGAACTGATCTCCCATAGGTTCGGGCTTGGGGAAGTACAGCGGGCCTTTGAGGTGGCTGCGGACAGGAGCCGGGGGGTGTTTCGCGTGGTGGTGGAGCCACCCCTGGGGTGAGCCTAGACGACAGGTCACCGCTTCCAGTCAACGGCCCTTCGACTACTTGATGGCTTAGGGCGCTGCTTTGGCTAACTACAAAGATTACGGCGTAACGCTCAAGTCACGCCGTAATCTAAGTCGAAGTATTGGGGGGAACCAACACGGCCTCCGACGCCTCCACACACTACCGCCGCCGCGACGCGCTATCTGTCGAGCTGGGTTTCACCGCATCCCCTTTTCCCTCTGACCTCGTCCCCCTCTTCCCCCCTCAAGAGCTTGGGGGAAGTTCGAGAGGAGGATCCCACGCCACCTCCCAACCGAAAAGACACACAGTGTAAAGTTGGGCCCGAATCTCGCGCGCTTCACCCCCGCGCCGGAACTACGTCATGGGCTCCCCCCTCGTTATCCGGGGGAATCGCCTGGTGATCCCCTCTCCCCACTGCACCCCCGGCCTCAAAAAGGACCACCTCGGTTTCCTTCCCCCGCCTCCGGAATGAGCGAGGCTGCTCTATCTTCCACCACAACCCACCTCAACCACTGCCGCCTGGAGCACTCATCTCATTCATCGGCATCTTAGCAATGGCCTATGCAACGGCTATGAAAAAGAAACGGTGTTATGTGAAGGAAGCGTGAACATCGGAGAACACCTTTGGGGTCCCCACCAATCCTCTTCATCCTTGACCTCTTTCCACAGATCTTTGACCGCTATCCAGTCAATTCGCACTAGTCAATGGGTAACGTTGACAAGGGTAGATGTTTTGGCCTACAATCGGGAGCGACCGGTAAGTGGTAAACAAAGGGAGGTAATGCGAGCTAGTGCTGAAGATACGCCTCAGGCGAGTGGGAGCCAAGAAGAAACCGCAGTATCGGGTTGTCGTGGCCGAGGCGCAGGCCCCACGGGATGGCGCCTTCGTTGAGATTATCGGCCACTACAATCCGCTTACTGATCCAAGCACGGTAACTATCGACCGGGAGAAGGCCCTCAAGTGGCTAAGCAATGGGGCCCAGCCGACAGGTAGGGCAGCCAAGTTGCTTAACATCGCCGGCGTGGAGTACAGGCAGGCCAAGCCGAAGCAGGGGGAAGAGGGTACTAGTTAGAGCCTGGCAGCAGGGAGATGGCAGCAGTCCATTCCCCCAAAACTCCGGAGAGGTAGAATGAAGGAGCTCGTCGAGTATATCGCTAAGAGCATTGTAGACAACCCCGATGACGTAAGAGTCACGGAGGTTGAGGAGGACCAGCACCTGGTCCTGCGACTCCACGTTGCGCCAGAGGACATGGGCAAGGTGATCGGACGTCAGGGGAGGGGGGCCCAGGCGATGCGGACGATTCTGCGTGTGCTATCGGTGAAGAGGGGAACGAGGGCGATTCTGGAGATCGGCGACGACGGAGGGCGCGCTCGCCAGGACCTGGGCGAGCTTTCGGTCTAGCTCGCACACCTTATGCCCCGGCACCCGAAGGATGACCGGCCCCAGGAAGGGGCGTCGGCATCCGAGGCTCTATCCGAGACTATAGTCGTAGGACGTGTGGCGGCGCCCTGGGGAACCGGGGGCGCTATCAAAGCGGAGATAGCCACCGCCCACCTGGAACGCTTCGAACCAGGCCGCTTACTTCACGTGGGCGGCTTTTCTTTCGCCATTGAAAGCAGCCGCGTCCGGGGGAAGCATGTCTACCTGAAGCTCCAGTCGGTAGACACGCCGGAGCGCGCGGCTGAGCTGCGGGGGCTCGACCTGGAGGTCCCCGCTAGCCAGACCATTCCGGCCCCTGAGGACACCTACTACCACTTCCAGATCATTGGCATGCGCGTCCGCACCACGCGCGGCGACCTGCTGGGTGTCATCGAGTCCATTCTGCAGACCGGCAGCAACGATGTCTACGTCGTGCGCACCGACTACGGCGAGGAGCTCATCCCCGCCATCGATGATGTCATCGTTAGCATCGACACCCAGCAGGGCGATATGGTAATAGAGCCCGTGGAAGGGTTGCTATCGGGCCCCAGGGGCGGCAAGGCTCAGCGCGAAGAAGACCGCTGATATAGTCGGTAGTAGGCGTAGACCTTCTTCACGTAGGTCTGCGTCTCCTGGAAGCCTATCTTCTCCACGAATAGGTCGTCGTCGTAGCCGGCGGCCCCCGCTCTCCATCTGTTCACGTTCCCAGCGCCTCCGTTGTATGCCGCCAGGGCGAAGAACGGGTCGCCGTTGAAGTAGGCGAGTTGCTGGGCCAGATACCAGGCGCCGAAGCGTATACTAATGGTAGGCTGCAGCAGGTCCGCCGTGGAGAACCCGGAAGGCGATAGCTTCTTGGCGATCTCCTGGCCGGTTGCGGGCATGACCTGGGTGAGTCCAGCCGCCCCCACGTGGGAGAAGACATCCTTGTTGTAGACGCTCTCCTGGCGCATCAAGGCCAGCAGTAGGTACGGGTCGACGCCGAACTTCTTAACCTCTTCGCCAACTATAGCGTTGTAAGCAAGAGGGAAGAGGAGTTGCTGAACGAGGGTCGGCAGGTCAGCGGTGTTGGTGTTTGGGACCAAAGCCCGCAGCATGTTGCCGATGCTCATGGCCAGCTCGTAAAGGTGCTTTTCTTGAGCGAAGGCCCCTATCTGATACAGGGCCGAAGGGTCCTTCGCGAACTGCTCGGCCAGCCGTTGCAGTTCCCGTCCACCCTCGTTGCGGAGGCCGATATCCAGCAGCAACATCGCCCTCTTTGCCGCCGGCTCGGCCTCCAGGTAGGGCTTCATCTGCCCTACTTCGGATGCCGCCACAGGCCGCTGGGGTAGGGAGGCCAGCCACTCCGTCATCTCCTTCTTCTGGGCAGCCGTTGGGGCTCCTCCGTTAAACGTTGCGGCGACCCGCTTCCCCGATGACGCATTCAACCAGTCTTCCGCCCGAAGGCTGTAGTAGTCCTCCGGATTTATCTCCAGCGCCTTGCTCCACAGCCGCTTCGCTTCCTCTCCGTTGCCTCTCCTAATCTCGGCTCTGCCCGCCCACATCAGCATCTTTGGCAGGAGGTCCCTGGGGGTTGGGGCCCCCGGATCCTCGGCAGCGCTCCTCCAGATGTTAGCTGCCGTCTGGAAGTCGTTCCGCTCGTAAGCCGAGAGCCCGAGCTGGAATCGCGTCCCGGCCCAGTTGGCGGCCTGCGTGTAGTCATTGGCGGCCTTGTCGTATGCCGCTACGGCATCATTTGAGCGTCCGGCAAGCTGGATGATGGTAGTCCGTGCTGACAGTGCCTCTTTGCTGGCCGGATACTGGCGTAGCACCGTCACGAACTGGGCCAGTGCTCCCCCGAGGTTGCCGCTGCTGAAGTAGGCGCGGCCCAGAGCGAAGCGGAGCCTGGCCTGGTCTTTGGCGGAGCCCTGCGCCTCATTCAGGGCCGATTCGTACCACTTGGCGGCGTCGACGGGGCGCTGGATGCTGCTATACAGATCGGCTAGGCGCTCCATGGCCTGGCCCCGGATAGCAGAGGCGTCGTCTTTTGTGTTCGGTAGCAACCGCTGGATGGCTCCATCAATATTGCCCCGCCCCTTGAGAAGGTCGGCGATAACGAAGTCCATGTAGGGGCGCATGCTGGGCTCCAGCTTGCCGAAGAGCTCATAGTTGGCGATAGCGGCATCCGGAGCGCCGATGCCCAGGTCGGCGGCGGCAAGGTAAAACCTTCCTTTAGCGGTCCATTTACCGTTGGTGTAACGTTGGACGAAGCCTTCGAGCCTGCGTGCCGCCTCGTAATAGTTCTTGCGGCCAAGGTAGCTCACACCCAGCAGGAACTGGG
>JACQUE010000150.1 GCA_016210425.1 Chloroflexota bacterium
CATTATATCGGGCGATCAAGGCAATCGATGACAACAAGGAGAAGCTGCCAAAGGACCTTTATAACGAGGCGGACCAGGCCATCCGTGCTCAACTGCGCAGGCACCTGGAGCGCGAGGATAGCTGGATCGAGGAGGCGTTTGCCGGAAGGTCCCGCTTCTAGAGCTGCAAATGTCGAAGGGGATAATGCCATGCTGGATAAACTGGACGATTGGCCCCGGCACCAGATCGCAAGCGCCTTCGACCACGTGGCCAACGGCGACTACCGTTGGTTCGACTGCTACTGGTTCTGCGCCTGCGACCCATCGGGCTCGGTGGCGCTCGTTACCGGCATCGGGGTCTACAACAACATGAACGTGCTGGACGCTCAAGCATGCCCACGCCGCCATGTGGAAGCTTACCGATCGCGTGGCGGGCCATGAGCGTTAAAGCCTACGTGCTGGTGGTAACCGATACCGCGAAGACCCAGGGCGTGGTCAGGCAGATGCGAGCCGTCCCTGGCATCGCCGAGGCTTACCGGATCATGGGCCCGTACGATATCGTTGCCGTTTTGGATGTGGAGGACCTTAGCGACATTCAAGTTGTGTTAAGGGAGAATATTCGCCGCATCGATGGCGTGGAGAGCACGCTCACGTGCGTGGTCATACCTACCTAAAGACGAGGGTAGACGACGTATGGAAAGCTCGGGGAAGCTCCCGACGCTTCGACTTCGCCTCATGCAGACTGCTTGTTGTGAACTCGGGAGGAAACTGGGGGATTAGGTACCGTCATTCTTGCAACGCCGCGAGACTGCGCTGGGCGTGCCGCCGTTGGCGTTTCGCGTGCCTTGCCAGCAAGTCCAGCGTGCCGGGGAATTCGTCAATAGGACGCACCTCTATAACACCCGCGGCTGCCGCAGCAGCGAGCATCTCGGCACCAGCCTGGCTACGCAGGATCGCTACGGTCCAACCGTCTATGCCGATACCTCCAGCGGCGATGTCCGCATGCTCGGCTGAGAAGTCGGCGCAGAAGGAACACTCAGGGCGGGCGTGGAGCTTCGCGTCTTTCAAGGGTATCTCGCGCACCTCGCCAGACTTCAAGTAGACGAGGACCTTGCCCTTGATGTTGACCTTAACAACCTCGTCCAGGTCGATGCCCATCTCGCCCTGGATCTGCTGCTCCATCAGCCCCTCATACGTAAAGGCCTCGCTGCAAAGCAGCCCTATCGTAACATCGATCCTGTCGCCATACTCATGTAGCTTCGCTAGGCGCGCTTTGCCTACGGGGGACACCTCGCAAGGCGTGCCCACGAGAGCCAATCTCCCCAGATTGCGTTTGGCGGCGTCGAGCATGGCCAAGGGGTTGGGCGAGTAGGTGTAGCGGGACCCGCCGCTGGCCAGGAGATCCTCGAAGGTTCTAACGGCCTTGGGAAGAGGTATCCACCTTCGCTGCGGGTCAGTCCCCGAGACGATGGCCCCATCAATGCGCCCCTGCGCCAGTGCCCACCCCAGCAATGCGGTAACGACGCCCCCATCCTGGCAAACGTGCATGACCCGCTCATCCGTGGTGCGCGCCATTACCACCTCGCGATATACGCCGAAGGCCTGTTCCTCTTCCGTGCGCTCCCGACCGAAGAAGAGCCGGTCCAGCGCCTCAATGCTCGGCTCAAGGCGGGGGCAGACTGCCGCGCAGACGTCACAATCTATCGTCTCCGAGACCACGCAGAGATCGGGCATTGAGGCGATGACCGTCTGGATGGGTTTGCCCTTCTCGTATTGCAGGACATCGTAGGGGCAAACGACCACGCAGGTGCCACACTCACTGCACGTGCCTTTCTTGACAACCTCGTTAATCATCCGCCGAAAAGTGGGCCTACCGCTGCTCATCGCCCCTCCTAGTTCTCCCGGCCGCTGAGTGCGCCCTCATGGTATGCTTTGCCTGCCGCGAAGGCCTTCAGGTTGCCGTCCTTGAAGCGGGCGGGGGCCTGAGCCGCCACCGCCTGCTCAAGCGCCCCTTTCGGAAGCAGAGAGAGGAGGTGGTCGAGTACGCCCATCATCACACTGTTAGCGTACATCGTCGAGCCCGTCACCTTCTCGCTGATTTCCATGGCCGGCACCCTGTAAATAGGGTCCCCGAAGCCGGAGGGGTCGCTGACCATCGTGGGCTCCAGCAGCAGGACACCGCCTGGTTTCAGGTTGGGCAGATCGCGTTGGAGTGAGGGCTGCGCCATTGCAACGAGGACATCGGCGGTTATCAGCCATGGGTAATCGATCTCCCGGTCGCACATCACGACGTCGCCTCGGGAATAGCCACCCCGCGTAGCAGCCCCGTAGCTGGCGGACTGGGTAGCGTGGAGGTTGCCGAAGCGGACCGCCGCTACCGCCAAAGTCGTCGCCATGAAGAGCAAGCCCTGCCCGCCACTGCCGGTAAATCGTATGTCATAACGCATAGCCTATGCTCCAACGAACTCGCCCACAGGCAGGCGGCCCGTCTCCACCACCTCTTGCAGCGCCTGGATGCCGTAGCTTGTTCGGATGGTGATCCACTCTGCCAGGTTCCGCGCATCGCGCAGGTCGTTGAGCTTGCCGAATTCCGGTGGACACTGAGAAAGCGCCTCTACAAAGCGAAATCCATCGCCCGACAGCGCCTTCTTGATCGACTCCTTCAGCTCCCTTGGATACAAAGTGGACCAGCGGGAGACGTATCTCGCTCCGGCGGCCACAGCGAGCCGGCAGACATCGAATGGCCGGTTCATGTTTCCTGTAGGGGTCGTGGTTGTCTTAATGTCCACCGGTGTTGTGGGGCTGGCCTGGCCACCGGTCAAGCCGTAGATCATGTTGTTCACCATGATCACGCACAGGTCGTGGTTTCTATTGGCGGCATGGATCAGATGGTTGCCACCGATAGAGAGGCCATCTCCATCGCCCAAGAAGACGACTACACGCAGGTCGGGACGCACCGCTTTAGCACCAATAGCCGCGGGCAATGCCCTGCCGTGTGTCGAGTGCAGCGAGTCCATTTTCAGATAGCCGCCGATGCGTCCGGTGCAGCCGATGCCAGTGATAACCGCCATGCTTTTGGGGTCTAATTCAAGCTCGTCTACTGCCCGCATGAAAGCCGTCATAACGATGCCGATGCCGCAGCCTGGGCAGAACATGGTGGGGAGCCTGTCTGCGCGCAGGTACTTGAGGACGGGGTTCTGGTGGTTATCGCCCATAGTCACTGCCCTTGCGACTTGTGGAGGGCAACATCGACGAGTCTGCGAGGGTCGATGGGGGCGCCAATGCTCGAGACGATGTCGATTGGCATGGCCAGCCCAACCACCTCTCTCACAAGATGGACGACCTGCCCGAGGCTCATTTCAGCGATGACAACCTGCTTGCAGGTTGCCAAAGCCTCGGCGAGGGCCTGGTCCGGGAACGGGCTTAAAGTTTTGGGTACGAAATAGCCTGTCTTTATTCCTCGTTCCCGCAACTCCCTCCATGCCCAGCGCACCGAGGCCGCCGCCGCACCGTAGCCCACGAAAACGATCTCGGCCTCAAGCACATCCTTCACCTCGTAGTCCACGATATCGTCGACATGGCAAAGGATCTTGTCCCGCAGCCGGCGCAAAAGCTGCTCGTTTACTACAAGGTCCTCAGTGGGGTAGCCTCGCTCATCATGGGCGAGGCCGGTGGCCAATACGTTGGCACCGATACCCAAGGTTGGGAAGCCCGGCGCAGCATCGGGCGCCGCGCGGTAGGGTGTGGAGATGTTGGCAGCTTCCAAAATACGGCGTCCTTCCACCGCCAGGTCTTCCCTCAGCACGACCTCGCCACGAACACGCGCCAGTTCCCCGTCGGCGAGCAGGACGGCCGGAACTCTATAGTGTTCGGCGAGGTTGAAAGCGCGGATGGTGAGATCGTACAACTCCTGCAGTTTACTAGGCGCAACAACGATGATGGTCTGGTCACCATGGCGGCCCCAGATGGCCTGCATCGTATCTTGCTGGGCTCCCAGGGTGGGGATGCCCGTGCTGGGCCCCGATCTTTGAACGTTAACGATAACGCAGGGCAACTCCAGCATCGTAGCTAAGCCCAGGTTTTCCTGCATGAGGCTAAAGCCGGGGCCGCTGGTAGCAGTCATGGGCTTGGCACCGGCCCAACTCGCTCCCACCATTGCGGCCATCGAGGCGATCTCGTCCTCCATCTGCAGAAATACGCCGTCTGCTTTGGGGAGCTCCCGGGCCATGGCCTCCATTATTTCGCTGCTCGGGGTTATCGGATAGCCGAAGTAAGCTCGGCAGCCGGCGTGAAGGGCGGCGTAGGCGATGGCCTCGTTACCCGATATGAGCACGGTCTCCGTCATCGCTGCTCCGAGACGACAATGGCGAAGTCAGGGCAAATGATCTCACAGACCGTGCAGCCCGTGCACTGCCCGGTCAGCACAGGGTAATGATATCCTGCCGCTGAAAACGCCTCCGACAGTTGGAGGGCGCCGACCGGACAGAGCCTCACGCATAGGTCACAGCCCTTACAGTAACGCTGCTCTACCGTTACCGTGGCGTGGGGCTTCGTCTCCGTGTATATGATTCGTGCCATATTCCACGATCCCCTTATGGGCACAACTACGCACATCCACTGGAATATTAGGCCGTGCTATCCATGTTGTCAAGTCTTGGGACATTATCCTTGCCAGCCACCAACTTCAACGGCGCCCAGTGCTCCCACAATAGTAAGCAACGCTTAAAGAACATGTGGCCCGGCAGTGTGAAGGCGTCGAAGAGCTAGGTTGATGGAAATCCTGGCACATCGTTCTGCCGGATGCGAAGGTGTCGCGCGCTCACGCGCGCCTAGAATGCAGCGATGCCGGTTGCGTCCTTGTTGACCTCGGCTCAGCCAATGGCACGCGCGTTAACGGCCAACCTGCCCAACACGCCGCCTCGTGCCGGGCGATGTCATTCACTTAGGCGACAGTACCCTTCTCTTTGAGACCGGCGCGCCCTTCGCGGAGCCCGATGTGACAGTCATCGATTCCGAGGCCGACCTAGAGGCAACGCTGGCCCCTCGAAGGCGACAGCCTTTCAGCACCGACAGTACCGGCCGGATCACGGCGACCTACGCACCGTGCGGGTAGGCGAGGCATCCAATCTTGGGTATTGAGCACTCAGCCCAGCGATCTCCCCGCAACTGGGAGCTACTGGCCAGGCTGGCATGCTTGTTCAGCGGGTGTGGCTGCACAACAGGATGCCTCTTGACCTCAGCAAATTGTCCAAACCCGATACCCGCCACCCAACTATCACGTCATAGTGCCGGTCGGCCAAGTGTAGCCGACGGACCTATCCGTCACAGCCTCTAGGGCTCCACCGGGTAGTGTGCCAGGACCTCGGCTTCGCTCAGGCGACCGAGGGACAAATGAACCTGATCGTCGTAGACGACATTGCCTGTGTAGGCGCGCGGGTCCTGGGAGCAGATGAGGACGGCTGCATCGCGGAAGATATCGCTGGTCATGCGCCAGCCCGAATAAACGAACTGTCTCCCACCCCGTGTCACAGCCCAGTGGCCACCCTCGGTCCAAATAGGTCGGCGCGGTGCCAGTGCGTTCACTGCAATCCCTTGCCCCGCCAACTCCGCTGCAAGTCCCTGAGTGAATCGCTCCAGGGCCGCCTTGGTCGTGCCATAGTGCGTGTTGCCGCCAACGGGCTTCTCATAGGGCCCGGGACCAGGCCCAACAGCTTGCCGTGAGGAGACATTGAGGATGTGGCCCCATCCCTGGTTGGCCATGGCAGGAATCACCGATCGGCTGAAGAGGAAAGGCCCCTTTACGTTCACGGTGAAAATGAGGTCCCAGTGACGTACCTGCATGTCTTTGATCGTGCCGGGCACCTGAATGCCCGCGTTGTTTACCAAGATGTCGATCCGGCCAAAGCTCTTTAGCGTGTAGTCCACCACGGCCTGGATCTCCTCTTCCTTCGCCACATCGCAGCGGAGGGCAACCGCCTGACCACCAGCCTCCTGTACCAACTGCACGGTTTGCTCAAGCGTCCCCGGGATCGCCGACTGGCCTTCCTTCTCGGTACGGGCCACAGCCACCACGGTGGCACCAGCGCGGCCCAGTCCGATGGCCAAATCCTTGCCTAGCCCTCGGCTGGCCCCGGTCACAATGGCAACCCGGTTCGAAAGCGCCCCCATGCCATCCTCCTTGACGGACACCTTCTCTGAGCCATCTCCCCAGACGGGGAGCTTGCAGCGTTTGAAGAATACGGTTGGAGAGGCCGGTTGTCAACGGGGCTTTCTCTTGCTCCTGAGTCCCTTGGCTCTCCGTGTCCCTGCAGCAAAGCCTCGAAGGCGGAACTTGACTAGGCGGCGCGCTCCTCTTGGGCGAAGTACCGCTCAATGCCGTCCGCGTAGCCCTTGGCAACAGCCTGCATGATGCGGGCGTCTTGAAGGAGACCGGCTTCATCGGGATTGGTGACGAAGAGGGCTTCGCCGATGATCCCCGGCATCTGGCTCGGCCTGGCGAAGCCCGGGTTTGCGCCCAGCAAGAACGACCAACGCTGGCTGTAGCGCGAGCCGATGGACTCGTCGCTGTTGATGCCCCTATCAGCCGAGGCATAGCCGGCCGTCTTTAGCGACGCCAGGATGCCGGCATGAACGGCTTCCGCGAGGCGGCGGTTCTTCTGGGCGAAGGGGCGCGCCATGTTGTAGTAGGTCTCGGTGCCTCTTAGTCTGGCGTCATCGTAGCCGTTGAAGTGGATGGAGACGATGATGTCAGCCCCCGCCTGGTTAGCCAGATCGACGCGAGCCTGTTGCTCCTTGCCCACCCTCTCGTTCAAGTCAGGGCTGCTAAAAGGAGTCAGCGTGTAGTCGCCGTCTCTGGTCAGCAGCACTCGATACCCCCGGGAGACGAGGATTCCGGCGAGGAGCTTCGCGACCTGCAAGTTGATGTCTTTTTCTATCACGAGGACCCTTCCCTGGGCGTCCTTAAAAACAGCTCCGAGGTAATCCGGGCCACCGTGGCCGGCGTCGATGGCGACCAAGGGGCTCCTCTTCTCAGGGGTGCTCGTGGCAGTCGCCGTGGGAGTTGGCTGCGGCGACGGCGAAGCCGTAGGCGAGGGTGTTGAGGCAGGTGTTGGCGTTGGCGCACTATCTTGCACGGAGATTTGAGCCGCCACGGGCGTTGCGATGGGGGCTGGCTGAGGCGGCGTGATCCGCTCCGTGCCGCCGCTCCGGCAGCCGGAGAGGGCCGGCACGAACAACAGAGCCGCCAGCAGGAGGGGCCAGACTAAGGCTGACTTACCCAGGGGCAGAGGTCTCCCGCACGTCTTCTTTCAGGCTGAGCGCACCTCACCAGACACAGCTTTAAGGACGCGGCAGGCCCGCAATGTGACCCATTTGCTTGGCTGGCCTTGCCCCTCAAAGTCGACCCAGGTCTTGCCGTTATAGGCGTATTCGTTTCGCCAGCGGCCCTGCCTGTCCTGCTTGGTAATGAGCCACTGGATGGCGGGTTGGAGGCGAGGGTCTCCGGCAAGGTCAAGCTCGCAGAGGGCTTCGAGGTTTTGCAGCACGTCAGTGACGTAGCCCAGGGGGAAACCCAGCTTGAACCACGACTGGCTCGGCTTAGTGTTGCCGAAGCCGGCTGGATAGTCTGCCTTGACCGGATCGCGGCTCAGGAGGAAGTCGATGCCGGCCTGGACGGCGCGCTGGATATGCGGCGGGCGTTCACCGGGCGGGATGCGCGCCAGGGCCAGCATGGCCTTGACCGCGCCCCAGGCGCAGGGCAGCTTTTCGTTGGCGGCGCAGCAGAAGCCGGGGCCGCTCGTCCCCGACTGGTAGTAGCAGGAGAAGTCTTCGCCGGTGATGGAGCGCGCTTGCCAATCGACCGCCCTCTGCACGCGCTCGTCCGCCAGCCAGCCGAAGCCGATTAGCGCTCGTAGCAGATTGCCGTTCAGACAGTGGATGGCACTGGATGGCGGAGGCGCACCGCTTGTGTCGGCGTAGGACGCGCCAAACCCGCCTGCCTCGGTCTGGGCATGCGCCAGTACGTACTCGCAGGCCAGACGGACGCGCGGGTCGTCCCCGTCTGCCCCCAACTGATCGAGGAAGATGACCTGCCAGACCGTTCCTGTGTACTTTGGGGAGTAGCCGGGCCCGGCCTTCACCCAGTAGCCCTCCGGCTGCTGCGCCGCGAGGATGGATGCAATAGGGTCCGCTTCCATAGCGGCAGCGCGTGCGCGTATCAGATCAGGGTGGTCTTGCGGACGGTCCAGGAGGGAGCGCAGGGCGGCCTGTTTCACGGCTGGATTGTCGTCCTCCAGCAGCCAGGGCAGGGGATCGGCGTTGAGGAACTCCTGCCAGGATGTCATCGGTATCCCCTTTCCGGATAAAACCCCGCGACTCATTCCAACTAGAGGAAAGCTTCACCCCACTCTGGAGCTTCGTGGAGCGTGTGGCCCAGGAGGGAACGGATGGTAAGGATCTCACCGGCATGCATAAAGTGATGCGCTGCGAGACGCATTACGGCATAGCCTAAGGACAGACCAACCGGACGCAGAAAGCCGATGGAGCCATCGTATGGGACCCGGCGATCGAGGTCCATCCCTTGGTCTGAGTTAAGAAACCGCCTCGCGGACTCCCGAACTTCCTCCACGGATGCCAGGACCTTTTGCCAATCTTTCTCGTCGCCGTTCCCGCCGGCACGAAAATTCGGGTTGCTGATAAACGGATGGGGCTGCAAGCGCTGGAATCTAACATTGATGAATGAATCCACCATCTGGGTAACATGACCCAGGGTCCAAGCGATACCGCTGCCACCGTGACGGTGGGTGGTCGCCTCTTCCAGGGCTAGCCCATCCAGCGCTCGGTCAACCTGGCTCCAGGACTCGTACATCAAGAGGACCAGCTTGTTGGACATCTTTCACGCTCCACGACCTAAACCAGTTGTTATATGCCCTCGGCCTCTAATACGAAGTCGCGGCCGGTTTCCTTAAGCCACCTGATGAAAATACCTCTGCACTCTTCATCCATAATGGGGCCAATCTTGGAGAGTCTCGACGGGTTGAACGTGTTTTCAAAGATGTATTTGAACGAACGTGCACCACACACTACCTTCGGAACTTTCGCCCGCAGGAGAGCATTCTCACACATGGGACAGGGCCATAGAGTCGTGTAGAC
>JACQUE010000151.1 GCA_016210425.1 Chloroflexota bacterium
ATGGCCTTCCGCACGACGGCGTCCACGTCCCCATCGTGGAGGATGTCGCCGCAAGTGCGATCATCGACCACAAAGAGGAAATGGCGGTTGCCATCGCCGCGCGCCAGGGGCAGCAGCTCCGCCAGGTTCTTCTCTGAGGAGCCCTCGCGGATCATTACGTACATGCCTCGTCGCAGCTTCTCCTGGGCCTCGGCCAACCGCGTCGATTCGTGGTCGGAGCGGATGCCGGCGGCGATGTAGGACGCCAGGTCCTTGCCGCTGAGGCCGGGCGCGTGGCCGTCACGTAGGCGTCCCTCTGTGGCCCGTAGCTTTGCCAGCACGTCGGGCGAGCGGAAGATGACGCCCGGGTAGTTCATGAACTCGCCCAAGCCGATGATGCCGGGTAGCGATAGCGCCTCTTCGATCTCCCTGGGACCCAGGTCGGCGCCCGCCGTCTCCATGTGGGTTGCCGGCACGCAAGACGGGACCATAAAGAAGATATCGAGGGGCACGTGCTCGGCGCAGCGGATGAGGTAGCGGATGCCTGGAAGTCCGCAGACGTTGGCTATCTCGTGGGCATCGGTGACGATGGCGCCGGTTCCATGCGGCAGGACGGCACGGGCATACTCCTGCAGGCTGAGGTGGGAGCTCTCCAGGTGGACATGGCCGTCGATGAGGGATGGGCAGACATAGCGGCCGCCCAGGGCCACAGTTTGCCTGGCCTGGTAACCAGAGCCAACTCCAACGACATAGCCGTCGAGGATGGCGACGTCGGTGGTCTCGATCTCGGCGGTGGCGGTGTTTATGACCTGGGCGTCGGCCAGGAGGAGGTCGCAGGGGATGTCGCCCCTGGCCGCCGCTATCAGCCGCTCCAGGTCCACCTAGTCCTCCTTGCCCAGGGCGTAGATGGCGGGCAGGTAGCGGTACTGCTCCGCGTAGTCCAGGCCGTAGCCGACGACGAACTCATCCGGTATCAAACTGCCCAAGTAGTCCACCTTGATGTCAACCTTCCGCTGGCTCGGCTTGTCAAGAAGGGCGCACAGCCTGATTGAGGCCGCTCCCTTGCGGTGTAGGGTCTGCATCAGGTGGCTGATGGTCAGGCCGGTGTCGACGATGTCCTCTACCAACAGGATATCCCTGTGGCGGATGTCTCCGCTGATGCCTTGGATAACCCTGACGCGCCCCGAGCTCGTGGTGCCGGCGCCATAGCTTGCTAGCCGCACGAACTCTATTTCGAGGGGCATGTTCAGACAACGAACCAGGTCGGCCAGGAAGATGAAGGAGCCCTTGAGGACGCCGACCAGGAGGGGAGTTCGGCCCTGGTAGTCGCGGCGGATCTCGGTGGCCAGGCGCTCCACAATGGCGCGCAACTCCTCCTTGCTGATGAGGACCCTCGCGAGCTTTAAGTGCTGCTCCTTCATGGCGCGGGCTTCAGCCTGAGGGGCAGGCCGGCCACCATGTAGTATACCTGGTCGGCGTGCTGGGCCAGGGCTTGGTTGGCGAAGCCCATAAGGTCGCGGAAGAGGCGGCCGAGTTGGTAGGGTGGCACGAGGCCCGCGCCGACCTCGTTGGAGACGATAATGAAGGAGGCGTCGGTGCGGTTCACGCATGAAATCAGGCTATCTACCTCTGCCCGAATCTGTGCCTCCATAGGTTCCTCCTCGACATGGGCTGGAGCATCGGGATCGGTACCGGCCACGGCGATGATGAGGTTGTTGACGAGGACGCCTAGGCAATCGAGCAGGATTAGGCGGGAGTCCCCGAGAGCCCCCTCGATGGCATTGGCCACGGCGGTTGGCGCCTCGATAGTCCGCCATTCTGAGGAACGGTACGCGCGGTGCTCGCGAATGCGGCGAGCCATCTCGTCATCGGAGGCCGTCGCCGTCGCAACATAGAGGACGGGGCCGGGCCGCCGGCAGGCAAGCTCTTCGGCGTAGCGGCTCTTGCCGCTGCGGGCCCCGCCGATGACGAGGATGCACTCGCTGCTCAAGCCTCGTCCTTGCAGTGACAGACGTCGTTGAAGAGGGTGAGGATGGCGCCTTCGTCGTAGCTCTCGACGATGCTTAGCGAGGCGTTGTCCAGGGGCATCTGCCAGTAACGGTCGAGGCCGAGGCCAAGGCAGGAGCAGATGAAGACGCGGAGGGGCCCGCTATGCGCCACGATGAGTACCGTCTGCCCCTGGTGCCTTTCGCTGATCTCCCGGAGCCTGGGTATAACCCGGTCGGCAAGCTGCATCAGATTCTCTCCGCCGGGCGGTCCGCAACGCATGCGGTCATTGCGCCAGGCCACGACCTCGTTGGGGAAACGCTCCTCTATCTCCGCGTAGGTCAGCCCCTCGAACTTGCCCCAGTTGAGCTCGCGGAGGGTGGAGTCGGGCACGACCTCGACCTGCGGGTGGGCGCCGGCGATGATCTCCGCCGTCTGGAAGGCCCGGGGAAGGTCGCTCGCGTATATGCCGTCGACCTTGCGGCCGGCTAGGCGGTCGCGGAGGCATACGGCCTCTCGTACGCCCTTTGCACTCAGGGCTACCGGCTGATGCCCCTGGTAGCGCAGCTCGCTGTTCCAGAGCGTCTCACCGTGCCTAACCAGAAGAAAACTGGTTGGAGCCACTTAACCCTCCTGCAATCCGTAATAAATTGCAGAATCAACCAATAACCCGCTAATTGATCACCCCGCTCGCTACTAGGTCAACGATCTCCTCATCCAAGTAGCCCAGCAGGTCGCGCAGAACGTACTCCGTGTGCTCGCCCAGCAGCGGCGCCGGCCTGTACTCCGGATCGAGGCCTCCCGGGTTTCCCGTTGCCCGCCAAGGTAGGCCTGGCATTGGCCGCGTGCCCGTCTCCGGCTGCTCCGGCGCCACGAAGAACTCGCGCGCCCGCAGGTGTGGGTCGTCGAAAAGCTCCGCCTTCTTAAGGGATGGAGCCGCGGCGACTCCCGCATGCTGCAGTATCTCCATCGCCTCGTAGGCTGTGCGCTGGCTGGTCCACTGAGAGACCAGTTCGTCCAGCAGCCGCCGGTTCTGCAGCCGCCGGTAGCCGTCGGCGAAGCGGGCGTCCTCGGCCCACTCCGGA
>JACQUE010000158.1 GCA_016210425.1 Chloroflexota bacterium
CCCGTATCATGTCACCCTTGAGGCGTAGCCGAAGGGTCCGGATTCTTCGCTGACGCTCAGAATGACAGGTTGGTGCTGCGCCTCCATCATGAGCGGCTTCCCCTACACACGCTATTTTCGGAAGAATCACCTTGTGGCAAGTCTAGCATGTTGGTGCGGCAGTCACAACATTAGCTTAACAATGAAGCGCCGCGATCATTTTGGTCGCGGCGCTTACGCTTCTTATTAACTACTGGTCTATTGGAACGTTTTCCTCGGGCCGACTCGCCTCCTCGGGTGGCGCTTGCTCATCGGAGAGAGGCAGCGACATGAAGGGAAGCGGCATGGCAGGCTCAGGCTCGGGCATTTGCAGCGCCCGCGCCGGGATCAGCTTGCCGATGATCACGTTCTCCTTCAGGCCCTGCAACCTGTCTATGCTGCCGTTGATGGCGGCCTCGGTAAGGACTCTCGTCGTCTCTTGGAAGGAGGCGGCGGCCAGGAAGCTCTCGGTGTTGAGCGAAGCCTTGGTCACACCTAAAAGCACCGTCTGGGCCGTGGCCGGCTCGCCACCCTCGGCCAACACCTTGGCGTTGATGTCCTCATAGGCAAAGCGGTCGACCAGCTCGCCAGGGAGCAGGTCCGTGTCGCCCGGGGAGTCGAGGCGCACCTTGCGCAGCATTTGGCGGACGATGACCTCGATGTGCTTGTCGTTGATGTTGACGCCCTGGGAGCGGTAGACCTTCTGGGCCTCTTCCACAAGGTACTGCTGCACCGCGTCGCGGCCCATTATCCGCAGGATGTCCTGCGGGTTGATGGAGCCGTCGGTCAGGCGGTCGCCGGCGTGCACCGGCTGGCCGTCGGTGACTGCCAGCCGCGATGTGGCGGGTATCTGGTAGTCCCGCTCCTCCGTCTCCTCGTAAAGGATGGAGATGTTTGTATTCTCGACGGCCACCTTGCCGCTCATGCGGGCCACAAGGCCGCTCGCGCTCTCCGGCACCGGCAGCTTTTCGTCGCCGGAGGCTGCCTCCACGTCCACGCGCTTGGTCAGCAGCGTACCCGCGTTCACCCAGTCACCAGACCTGACGGTGGGCTCATGCCCCGTAGTCAGGGGATACTCGTCGCGGAAGACGTCCGTGCTGGACACCTTGATATGGCGGCCCGTCTCATCCTGGATGATGTGGGCCACGCCATCGATCTCCGAGATTATGGCCTGGCCCTTGGGTACCCTGGCCTCGAACAGCTCCTCTACGCGCGGGAGACCGCTAGTGATGTCGAGGCCGGCGACACCACCGGTGTGGAACGTCCGCATCGTCAACTGCGTGCCGGGCTCACCGATGCTCTGGGCGGCGATGATGCCCACGGCCTCGCCCTTCCGCACCAAGCGGCCACGGCCAAGGCTGAAGCCGTAGCAGCGCTGGCAGATGCCGCGCTTGGCCTGGCAGCTCATAGGTGAGCGCACGTAGCACCGGGTTACGCCCGCCGCAGCGATGCGCTTGGATGTCGGCTCGTCGATCTCACCGTTGCGGTCGACCATAATCTCGCCCGTCTGGGGGTCGACGATAGGCGCAGCGGCCAGGCGGCCCATGATGCGTTCCTCCAGTGGGGGCAGCATGCCCCGGTCGCCGGGCTCGATGATCCAGATGCCGGATGTCGTCCCGCAGTCATCGTGCTGGACGATGACGTCCTGCGAGATGTCGATGAGGCGCCTGGTCAGGTAGCCGCTATCGGCGGTCCGTAGAGCGGTGTCGGCCAGACCCTTGCGGGCGCCGTGGGTCGAGATGAAGTACTCGAGCACGGTCAGGCCCTCGCGGAAGCTGGACCTGATGGGCAGGTCGATGATGCGTCCGGCGGCGTCGGTCATAAGGCCGCGCATGCCTGCCATCTGCCGGATCTGGGCAATGTTACCCTTGGCCCCAGAGGTCGCCATCATGTAGATGGAGCCGAATGGGTCCATGGAGTTTTCCACAGCCTCCGATATCCTGTCGGATATCTCCGACCAGACCGCGATGGCGCTGTCGTAGCGTTCCTGCTCGGTGATGAGCCCGCGCTGGAACTGGCGCTCGATCTCGGCGATATGGCGGTCGCCCTCCTCCAGTAGCTTCTCCTTCTCGTGCGGCACCTGCACGTCGTGGATGCCAATGGTAATGCCCGACTTAGTGGCGAATTGGAAGCCCAGCCTCTTGATATCGTCGACGATTCCGGCCGTGCGCTCGTTGCTAAGCAGCCGGCAGCAATCGGCGACGATCTTCTTCAGCCCCTTCTTGTCCATCACCTCGTTGCGGAAATGCAGTTCAGGGGGCAGGACCTCGTTGAAGATGATCCTCCCGACGGTGGTGCTCAACCGGTCGCCGCTCTCGGCGCGGACCTGAACCTCTGCTTGGAGGTCAATGAGGCCGAGGTCGTAGGCCAAGCGAGCCTCGTCGAAGCTGCCGAAGGTCATACCTTCGCCCTTAGCCCCTGGCCGGCAAACCGTCATGTAGTAGCTGCCGAGGACCATGTCGAGGGTGGGCGCTACCGTCGGCTCGCCGGAGCTGGGCGAGAGCATGTTGTGGATGCTCAGAAGGACGCTGTTGGCCTCCTCCACCGCGTACTTCGATAGCGGCACATGAACAGCCATCTGGTCGCCGTCGAAGTCGGCGTTGAAGGCCGAGCAGACCAGGGGATGCACCTGGATGGCGCTGCCCTCGATGAGGATGGGCTGGAAGGCCTGGATACCCAGCCTGTGCAGCGTCGGGGCGCGGTTGAGGAGCACAGGGCGGTCCTTGATGATGTCCTCAAGGACGTCCCACACCTCGGGCCGCATCCGCTCGACGATGCGCTTGGCGCTCTTTATATTGTGGGCGTGGCCCCTCTGCACCAGCTTGTGGATGACGAAGGGCTTGAACAGCTCCAGGGCCATCCGCTTGGGCAGGCCGCACTGGTTGAG
>JACQUE010000152.1 GCA_016210425.1 Chloroflexota bacterium
AGGGAGTCTGAATCCTGGTGGTGATCATCCTTTCCACGCTTTCCCGACTCACAGGCCCCGGCAGGGCAAAGAATGCGTATTCTTCGTCGCTCATGTAGGCGAATACGGCATCGACGTCTTTACGGTCAAACGGGCGCAAAAGTAAGCGGGCGGTACGAAGCTCTATGGGCATGGGCGGTATCCCTCTCGCTGCTCATACAGGTCAAGAAGCAACCGCGGCGCCCGATCTCCCAGACGCCGCGTCCATCAGTTTGACCTAGTTGTCTCTTACGCGTGTCCCCAGAGGTCCTTCGCCACGTCGTCCAGGCCGAGGCTTGCCAGCTTAGCGCGGCTGGGCTTGCCGCTCACCAGGTCCCAGTCCATCGCCTTCAGGTAGTCGCTGATCATGAGCTCCTCGTCGATGGTGACGCCCTTGAGCGGGCCCTCGGCCTGGGGCGGGTTGCCCAGGACGCGGTCGTGCGTCCGGAACTCCAGCATGTTGACGCCCTCGCGCAGGTTGAAGGCCTGGCGCAGGTTGGAGATGCGCTCGCCGGCCTCAACCATCTCCTCGACGCTGATGTCCCAGCCCGTCGTCGCCGCCATGAACTCCTGGACGGCCTTCGGCGAGAGGCACATGCTCATGAACATGCAGACGCCCACGGAGTTCACGACGTGCCCCCAGGCGCTGCCGATGCGGTGGGCCGGGCCGCGCCCGCCCTGCTCCCTGGGGTTGTAGTCGGGAATGACCAGGCCCTCGGCGCCTCTTCTGGCTCCGGCCTGGGTGTGGCGGCCGGGCGTGGCGTCCATCTTGAAGGAGACGGCCAGGCTGCTGGGCCCCAGCTTCGGGTCGTGCATGCCCGGCTCCTGGCCGTGGTAGTGGACGGCGTACTGCTCCGCGCCGTTGCCCAGCTTTGCGGCGGCCACGGCCACGCCGTCGGCCAGGACGTCGCCGATGCCTTCGCGCCGCGCCAGCTTGTCGAGAACGGCCACCATGCCCCTGTGGTTGCCCCAGCGCAGGTCGATGCCGTCCGTGTCCTCCAGCGTGAGGATGCCGTTCTCATAGCACTCGATGGCGAAGGCGACGACGCAGCCCGCCGAGATGGTGTCGAGGCCGTAGCGGTTGCAGATGTCGTTGGCCTTGATGATCGACTCCAGGTCGTTGTTGAGGCAGAGGGCGCCGAAGGTGCAGAGCGTCTCGTACTCCGGCTTGTGGGCCCCGGCCGGGTACTGGTACTCGCCCTTGCCGGCCTTCATCACGCCGCCGCAACCCAGGGGGCAGCGGTAGCAGACGTACTTGCGCTGCTGCTGGGCGATGACGTTGTCGCCGTTAATAGGCTCCGGGTCAGGGAAGTCCACCCGACCGATGCCGCCCCAGTTCTTGACGGGCGAGTCGCCGGAGAGGGCGGCGCCGGCGGTGATGCCGGGCGTACCGAAGTTGCGGAAGAGGTTGACCGTCGGGCCCGAGAGGCCGCGCAGGTACTTGCGGCGCAGCTCGGCCGCCAGCTTCTCGTCGGCGAGGGGTATCGGCCGGTCGCCGCGCGCGACGATGGCTTTCAGGCGTTTCGAGCCCAGGACGGCGCCCAGTCCCGAACGGCCCGGCGCGCGCCCCTTGTTGTTCATAGGGCAGGAGATGAGCGACAGCTTCTCGCCGGAGGGGCCGATTATGGAGGCCTCCGTCTCCTTGCCGAACTCCTCTCGCAGCATGTCCTCGCCGACGAAGGTGTCCTTGCCCCAGAGGTGACCGGCGTCGCGCAGCTCGGCCTTGCCGTCGTCGAGGAGAAGGTAGACCGGCTTCTCGGATGCGCCGCTCAGGAAGACGGCGTCGAAGCCGGCCATCTTGAACTTGGGGCCGAAGGTGCCGCCGGAGTTGGCGTCGCCCCAGGTGCCGGTCAGCGGCGACTTGGCGACGACGGTGTAGCGCGTGCCCGACGGCGTCGGGGTGCCGGTCAGCGGCCCCACGGTGAAGCCGAGGGTGTTCTGCGGGCCGAGGGGGTCTATCCCCGCCGGCTGGCTATCGTACAGGATGCGGGCCCCCACGCCATACCCGCCGATGTACTTGCGCAGAAGGCTCTCGTCGGGCGACTCTTCCCGGATCTTCCCCGAAGAGAGGTCGACGTAGAGGAACTTTCCCATGTACCCGCCTGGCATAAATGCCTCCTCATTCATTTTCGGACAAGAGAGCTTCCGCGCGGGCGGACTTCCGAGTCTCAAGCCGAGTTCTAAGCCCTATTATAAACATGGCGTCAACAGGCAAGACGCCGCGATAGTGTACGATACCGCTGTCGCCCCGACCGAAAGAGAAGGGCAGCCTCTCACGGCTGCCCTTCCACTCTGTCCGAATGTGCGTTAGCGGGCGCGCTTGCGGAGAGCCCAGCCAAGGCTGCCAAGAGCCAGGGCGGCCATCGCCAAGCCGGCCAGCAGCCAGACAGTGGAGAAGGTCTCGCCGCTCTTTGGCAAAGAAGCCGGCGCTGCGGTTGGAAGGGTCTGGGCATAGGCCAGGACATCGGCGACGTCCTTTAGGCTCCAGCCTGCGACGATGGCCGATGGCATCGTCGCGCCAGGTTGTCCGGCCCTCACCTTGTGCAGGAACTCCCAGGGGTTGGTTGCTACGGTACCCACGTATTCGGGCTCGTCCTTGGTACCGAAGTTGATCTGGGTGCCGTCCTTGCCGTGGCAACTAACACAAGTGGAGTCGTACCTGGTCTTGCCGGCGGAGGCATCGGCCCCCTTGGCCTTCTTGGTGGCCGAGTCGATATAGGGCGAAACGTCGACGACGCCCTCTCGCAGGAAGTTGGCCAGGTCGGTGAGGGCGGCGTCATCCATCACCTTGGAGAAGTCATGCTTCGGATTGGCAGAGCCCTTCAGAATGGCGACTATCTCAGCCGCCGTCTTTGCCCTGGCGTTGTATACGCCCGTGAAACCGGTCAAGTGAGAGCCGGAGCCATAGGCCCCGTCTTTGCCCTTGTAGTCCCAGCCGTGGCACTCCTTGCAGCGCCAGGTATCGGCTCCCGTGAGCTTGTTGGTCGTCTGAGTCGCCCATAGGTCCTGGTTCGTGGTCGGCTCCTTGGCCCCGGAAACTACCTTCCACCACTTGTCGTACAGCACGCCACCCTTGGCGATGCTGGATGGGTCGGCTTGAGGCGGCGCAGCCTGGGCGAAGGAGACCAGCAGTAACATGGCCGAGGCAGCCGCAATCACAATGCTAAGAATAGTGCCCTTACGCTTCACAGTAACCTCCTTAATCTGTTTGTTGGCCTCTCGTCTCCGGTCAGATTCTCACACAGCGCCTCCTTTACTACATGGCGTAGTAGAGCTGGCCAAAAAAAATGGCCTCAGCAGACAAAAAAGAGGCCGGTGAAGAGCGCGGCGCCGGCCATGTGCGGCATCCACCGGTGGAGCCGGGGAGTCGGCTGCCTCGACCCCTCCAAAACGTAAAGGACCCGTTCTCTCAGGTGGGGTCCCCGAGAGATGAACGTGCGCGCTTCGCCATGGCCGTGGTCTCGCGCCGGCGGAAGAACCCGCCACATCCCCACCAAGCTCTCGGCATAGGCCACCGGTTTGCCGGACATCTGAACCGCCAGCCGGTCGGTGGCCTTCTCCGATTCGCAGGCGATGCGTCTCGCCAGCAGTGGGACGAGGGGGTTGAAGAACAGGACATGGCGCAGGACAACGAGTATGCCGGCAAGGCGACTATCATGCCTGCGCACGTGAGCCACCTCGTGCGCCAGCACCGCCTCCAGGTGCTCGTCCGGCAGGGCATCCAACAGCCCTTTGGAGACCAGGATGTAGGCCCGACCCAGGCCGAAGACGCAGCATCGGACCTCTTCGCAGGGTGTGAAGAGAACCGATGGCCGTTTGCCGCCTCCCGTTCGCTGCAAGATACTCTCCAGAAGGCGGTCGATGCGCGGGCACGCCCCGGGAGCAAGACGCGCGTAACGCCGCCGCAGGTATAAGCTTGCAGCCACGGTTAGCGCACCTTTCGTCAGGAAGAGAGCTGCAAGAGCGAAGAAAAGCGACTCGATGACCACATAGAGACTCGGAAGACCTGCAAGAGTGGATATCTTCTCATCTAGGTCGATCAGCTTGTCCAAAGTCAGAACGGGTAACTCCTGTCTGTTGGGGAAGACAGCATAGTAGAAAGGGGCAGCCAGAAGAGGCACGGCGATAGGGAGAAGAAGAAGCCTGATACGCAGGGCCGGGTCTGCGATGCGGAGCAGCTTGATGAGCGCAGCGACAAGACCCAAGGCCACAAGGGTCTGAGCGATGTTCTCGACCACGTAGATGTTGATGGCTTGGGAGAGCGACCCAGCCCCAAACATATTTTTACCTCGGCTGCTGGGACTTGTGCTGCGCTATTATGCGCTCCACCTCCTCCAAAGCATCCTCATCCTCGGCCAGGCGGCGCATGAAGTAGGCCACTGTCGGCTCAGCGAACTCGCGCAGAAGTCGGTCCAGGACATTGCGAACCAGCGACTGCACCATCTCCTCTTTGCTGATGGCTGCCGAGTAGACGTATGAGCCGCCCCTGCGTTCCCTTGTAAGGATACCCTTGCTTACCAGTCGCCCCATGATGGTCATGACGGTGGTGTAGGCAATGGGCTCTCGTTCAGCTATGCGGCCATATACCTCCGCCACGGTAACCGGCCCCATGCGC
>JACQUE010000153.1 GCA_016210425.1 Chloroflexota bacterium
AGGTGGGTCTTGCCCAGGCCGACGCCGCCGTAGATGAACAGGGGGTTGTAGCCACGACCCGGGTTCTCGGCGGCGCCCATGGCTGCCGCGTGGGCAAGGCGGTTGGAGCTTCCGACGATGAAGGAGGCGAAGGTGTACTTGGGATTGAGACGAGGGCGGACCGCCCGCAGGCCCTCGGGGCCCTCCGTCTGCCGCAGGGGCAATGTCTCCGCACTATCGCGGCGCTGACGACTTCTCCTATCGCCTGTATCTAGGGCATCGCCGGCGCCGGCCTCGGATATCACTTTGAACTTTAGATGGATGGGATGTTCGAGCTTGGCCGAGATGGTCTTCTTAATGAGGGAGCCGAGCCGCTTTTCCAGCCACTCTAGGCCAAAGGCGGTCGGCACTCCCACGAGAAAGAGCTCTCCATCGAAAGAGAGCCCTTTAGTGTCCTTGAGCCATGTCTCGTAGTTGCCGTGGCTAACCTGCTGTCGCAATTCTACGAGGGCAGACTGCCAGAGCACCTCGGCCGAGGGATGATCCATCGAATAACCTTAAATAATGCCTTAGACGATGGGCAAGAGCCAGACCGGCGAAGTCGCCGTTTGCTGGCCCTCCCGCCCGCTAGGGTAGCTAACTCTTGAGCTGCGGCCTGTTGCCAACCTGGCTATTTCAAGACATTTCCGGCAGGCCCCCTAAGACGAGCAAGGGAGTCCGGTAGGTGACTTTCTGGATGGGCGAGAGACGGTCTTGGCTCTTGGCCTCCACGCGACCTGCGCTTTCCCCGCCACGAGCAGAGGCCGAGGAGTGGTAGAGAAGAGCCAAGCTTGAGGATAGCAAAAAAGCGGGGGCTTATCAAGCCTCTTTCGGCCAAGTTGAAGATTCTCTTCTTCTGGACGCAGCTATAGGGCGGGGTTTGCTGATTGCTTTAGGCTCAAAGCGAACATATAATCATTACCAAAGCGGCTGATAGTCGGGGAGGGGCCGCCCGCTGCCGGCCCATGGAGCGCGGGATGGCGCAGCTCGCAAAGGAAGTCCCTTACCTCTCGATAGTGGTTCCCCTCTTCAACGAGCAAGACAGCCTGGAGCTGCTGCACAATGGGCTAACGCGCGCGCTTCGCCCTTACACCTACGAGATACTCTTCGTAGACGATGGCAGCTTCGATCGCTCCCTCAAAGTCCTCCAGGCTATCCAGCTTCATGATCACCATGCCCGCGTCATCCGCTTCAGCCGCAACTTTGGCAAGGCCGAGGCCCTGACTGCGGGCTTCCGCGAGTCCCGTGGGCAGGTTGTAGTGACGCTGGACGCCGACCTGCAGGACGATCCCCAGGAGATACCGCGCCTCCTGGCCGGCCTGGAGGAGGGCTACGATCTGGTCAGCGGCTGGAAGATACACCGCAAGGACCCGCTGTCCAAGACCCTGCCCTCTCGCCTCTTCAATCGCGCCACCAGCAGCGTGACCGGCCTCCACCTCCATGACTTCAACAGCGGCCTCAAGGCCTACCGCCGGCCCGTCATCAAGAAGGTGCAGGTCTACGGCGAGCAGCACCGCTTTATCCCGGCCCTGGCCCACTGGCAGGGCTTCCGCGTCACGGAGATCCCCGTCAACCACTACCCGCGCTTGTATGGCCACTCTAAGTTCGGAATGCGGCGCTTCCTCTCCGGGCTGCTTGACCTGCTGACCGTCCTCTTCCTCACCCGCTTCAGCCGCAAGCCCCTGCATCTTTTCGGCTCGGCGGGGCTCATCGCCCTGTCTGCGGGCATGATTCTTGGCGTCTATCTCAGCATTCTCTGGTTTGCCGGCGACCGCCCCATCGGCAACCGGCCCCTTTTGATGTTGGCAGTCCTCCTCATCGTCATGGGCGTCCAGTTCATCACCCTGGGCCTGCTGGGCGAGATGCTGACGCTCTCGGCTGCCCGCGAAGGCAAGAACATACACCACTACGATGTCTTTGACAGCACGGCCCTGCCTCTGTCAGCCGATGCCGAGCCTTCGCCGGAGCCGCACATGGGAGCCAGGCCGCGCCCATGAGGCCTCTCCAGCAGAAATCCGCCATCCAGCTTCCCCCTGAGCTCCAGAGCAGCAACTACCGCAAGCACGCCGCCGGCGTGCTACAGCGCTGGCTCATCGATAGGTTTCACCAGCGGCTCGGCGCTCTGGCGTCCAAGGCCTTGACTGGCGTGAGCTGCCCCCTGGTCCTCGAGGTCGGCTGCGGCGAGGGCTTCGTCCTGTCGGCGCTGGCCAGGCGGCTGCCCGAGTGCCGCCTCCTGGGGCTCGATGTGAGCGGCCCTGCCCTGCGCGCCGCCCGGCTCCTGGGCGTCGAGGCTTCGCTCCAGTGCGCCGATGCCCTCCACCTGCCGCTGCGCGATGCCTCTTGCGACCTGGTGCTGGCCATCGAGGTGCTGGAGCACCTGGCCGAGCCCTGGCTCACCTGCGCCGAGATGCTGCGCGTGGCGCGTGGCCCCATCATCGTTAGTGTGCCCCACCAGCCCTACTTCTCGCTGGCCAACCTCCTGCGCGGCAAGAACCTGCCTACCCTCGGCGACGACCCCGATCATCGCCAGCGCTGGTCGGCGGGCCGATTCATGGCTGAGCTGCAGGAAAGGGCGACTATTCGGCGCGTCGTGCGCTCCTTCCCGTGGCTGATGGTGCTGGCCACTAAGGGCGAATGGCGATAGACCGCCGGCACCCCGGCGACAGGCCTGCCCTTGCCACCCTCCTCTCGCTGGCCATCGCTGTTTTCACGGTGGTCGTCCTCTTTACGAAGGGGAGCCGGCCCGAGCCTCCGTCCGTAACGCTTCCCGTCCAGAGCGTCGCCATCGTGCTGCCCGCAAACCGCTGGTCCGACGGGGCCCTCTCCCTTGCCGCACAGGACCTCTCTGCTGCCGTCGCCTCACTGTACGGCGTGACCGTCGTGACATCTCCGGCGAACATAGCCTTGGACCTACCGCCCTACTCCGTCCTCATAGCCGAGGCTGACGATCCCTTGCTGCGAGACCTCAGCCCGGGGCTGCCGCCGCTACAGCCCGAGGCCTACGCTGTGCGCCGCCTGGACGTTGACGGTGGGCCACTCATCGTCGTGGCCGGAGGCGGGCCGCTGGGCGCCGCATATGGAGCCTTTAACTTCATCGAGCGCCTACGCCTCGACCCGCGCCTCATCCTCTCGTCCTTCGCCTTCAATGCGGCGCCTGCCATGGAACTGCGCCTCGTCTCCGACCCCCTCGACCCTGACTACCCTTCGCCGGAGCAGGCGCTGCGCTGGGGCTTCAACGCCATCGCCGTCCAGCCCTGGCCCTCGCTCGCCCTCTACGACGGCGTAGACCCTGCTATCTACAGCCCCCAAGAGCACGCCGCTGGGCGGGCGTGGGTGCTGGAGCAACGGCGGCGCGCCCAAGAGCGCATCGCCGCGGCGATGCGCCTCCATCTGCGGGTCGTCTCCTCCGGCGACGTCCTGAGCTTCCCGCGTCAGGTGCTTGACCTCTTCGGCACACGCGTCTTCGATGGCCAGGACCCGCCCCACTTCTGCATCCAGCAGCCGTTGACGAAGCGCCTGCTGGCCGGCGCCCTCGATGAGGTTCTGCGTGCCTTCCCCGGCATCGACGCCGTTATGGTGCGCACCGGCGAGAACTACCCCTCGGGTCCCATCATCGGCAGCCGCCCGGGAGGCTGCGGAGGCGATCCCTGGGTTGACCTGCGCCAGGTCATCGACGTCGTGCGGCAGGAAGTGGTCGAGCGCCACGGCAGGACCTTCATACAGCGCGCCTGGGATCTTGGCCCCGATGGCATGCACGCCGATCCGTCTGTTGCCGCACGCGTTCTCAATGGCATCGCGCCGGATCCACGCTTCATCGTCTCCTTCAAGCAGACCCAGACCGATTTCTGGCGCTACAACTCGCTGAACCCCAGCTTGGGCCAGGGGCCGTTCAGCCGGATGATCGAGCTCCAGGCCGCCCGCGAGTACGAGGGCAAGGGGGCCTTCCCTAACTACCTTGGCAGCGTCTACGCCGCCGGCGATCCACTCAGCCAGGAGCCCGGCGGCCTGCGCCAGGCCTACGAGCGAGGCGTCCGCGCCGTCTGGGTCTGGGCGAAGGGCGGCGGCTGGGGTGGCCCCGTACCGGCCAGCAACCTCTGGGTCGATGCCAACGTCTACGCCCTGCGCCGCCTGAGCTGGGACGCGAGCGCCAACCCCGGCGTCATCGTCAGCGACTGGGCCACCCTCAACTTTGGGGCGGAGGCGGCGCCATATGTCGCATCCCTCCTAATGAAGTCAGCCGATGCTGCCGCTAAAGCCTTCTACCTTGCTCCGGCCGCCCGCGCCAAGGGCCACGGCTGGGCCCCCAACGACCTATGGGTGCGCGACGACGCCATCTACGGTGGCGACCAACTGCGTCCCCTCTACGCCCGCAGCAGCGACGATGCCTCCTTTGCTGAGGCGCTAGCCGAGAAGAATGAGGCTATCGCCCTTGTCGATGCAATGCTGGACGACCTCGCCCGCGCCCGCCGACTTGCTCCCCACACGCCCGCTGTCGCCTTCGCCGAGGGCTCTCTCCTTTACGAGCGGGCACTGCTGGAGGTGGTGCGCGACTACATGGCCGGCATGTTCCACTACTTCCGCTGGCAGGACGCCCCTACGGAGGCCCATCGCCGCCTGGCCCAGGACCACTTGCGCCGCTGGCAGGGAAGCTGGAGGCGCTACATCGAGGAGGCGGCGCGCCTGGACGTGGCAACGCCCTATCAGGACCGGGGCATGGGCCAGGCGGTAGCAGGGGCGCTGGTGGAGCTGGGGCGCTAGGGCCTCCATTCTTGTTGCGCATGCCCTAGCCACCCCCTATAATTGTGCTCAGTAAAGCGCCGGTAAGAAGGGCGTGCAGAGGGGCGAAGCCCTTCGGCAAATGTTATTGCTATGAAAGTAGCACCTTTCGGGTCACGGGTTCGTGTCAGTGCCACGAGAATACGGGAATGGGTACATTAATGTCATGCTGAACGAAGTGAAGCAACCGGCCTGTTTGGCACTTGCGTCTCGGGTTCATGGGGCAAGACCCTTCGCTGGCGCTCGGGGTGACATACTATAAGTTTCAGGCTGACATAAGAAACGGGCGTTAGGCACGATCTGATATGCTTCTCGCGGTAGACGTCGGCAACACCAACATCCACATGGGCATCTTCGACGGCGAGAGCCTGCGCGCCACATGGCGCATGGCCACCGACGCTCACCGCATGCCCGACGAGTATGCCGGCGTGATGATCCCCCTGTTTGAGGCTCGCAGCCTCACCTTCAAAGATATCGACGAGGTAGTGCTGGTCAGCAGCGTGCCGCCCCTGGTCACCACCTTCTCGGAGCTATCGCGGGCCTACATCGGACTCGATCCCTTCGTCATCGGCGCGGGGATCAGGACCAACATGCGCATACTCTACGATAGTCCGCGCGACGTCGGCCCAGACCGCATCGCCGACGCCGTCGCCGCCTTCCGCCTCTACGGTGGGCCCGTCATCGTCGTCGACCTGGGCACCGCTACCGTCTTCGACGCCATCTCCAAGGAGGGCGACTACCTGGGCGGCGCTATCGCGCCCGGCATTGGCATCGCCGCCGACGCCCTCTTTGAGCGCACCTCCCTCTTGCGCCGCATCGAGCTTGTCGCTCCCAAGGAGGCCATTGGCCGCAACACGACCAACGCCGTGCAATCCGGGCTCGTCTACGGCTACGTGGGCCTGATCGAGGGGGTGGTGGCCCGCTTCCAGCGTGAGCTTGGTGGCGGCGCTAAGGTAGTGGCAACGGGTGGCCAGGCGCGCGTCATCGCGAAAGAGGCCCCGTCCGTCGACGTTATCGAGCCCAATCTGACGCTGATGGGCTTGCGCATCCTGCACGAGTTGAATAAATGAGATTCTGTGGGGCGTCCAGAGGGGCGCAGCCCGTTTGGCGGGGGTTTCAGGAAACGATCTGTCATTCTGAGCGAAGCGAAGAATCCGGTCAGCTTTTAGACGGGCGCTCGTGGGAACACGGGCAAGACCCTTCGCTGGGCTCAGGGTGACACAATTGCGGTTCCCCACGGGGGTGTAACGGAAGGTGTCCATTCTTAAAGGCAAGCGCATAGTCCTTGGGGTGACCGGCAGCATCGCCTGCTACCGGGCGCTGGACGTCGCCAGCAAGCTGACCCAGGAGGAGGCGCTGGTGGACGTGGTACTCACCGAGTCCGCCGCGAAGTTCCTCTATCCCCTCACCTTCCGCAGCCTTACCCATCGCTCAGTCGTAACCGACCTTTTCGACCCGGACTCCGAGTATAGCGAGCACCACGTCCGCCTGGCCGAGGCCGCCGACCTCGTGCTCATCGTCCCCGCGACGGCCAACACCATCGCCAAGCTCGCCGCCGGCATCGCCGACGACATGCTGGGCTGCACGGTCCTCGCTACCGAGGCCCCGGTCCTGATCGCGCCTGCCATGGACTACCGCATGTGGCGCAACACAATAACGCAGGACAACGTGGCAAAGATGAGGGAGCGCGGCTTCTCGTTTGTCGGCCCCGTGTACGGCCGCCTGGCATCGGGCGCCTTCGGCGAGGGGCGCCTGGCCGACGTTGACACCATTATCGGCGCGGCCCGGCAGGCGTTGGGCCGGAACGGCGACCTGGCCGGCAGGCGCATCGTGGTCAGCGCCGGCGGCACCCAGGAACCACTCGACCCGGCGCGGTACATAGGCAACTACTCCTCGGGCAAGATGGGCTACTCCATTGCCGAGGCCGCTCGCGACCGGGGCGCCGGGGTCACCCTCGTCGTCGGGCCCACGGCCCTGCCCGATCCCGCCGGCATCGCGATGGTCAAGGTGCGCACGACGGTCGAGATGCGCGATGCAGTGGCCTCTGCTGTGACGAACGCCGATGCCCTCATCATGGCCGCAGCCCCCGCCGACTACCGGCCGGCGGCCAGGAGCGAGCAGAAGATGAAGCGTCACGGCGAGGACATCGTCGTGCATCTCGTGGAGAACCCCGACATCCTGGCCGAGGTCAACGGCCCCTTCGTCAAGGTGGGCTTCGCCGCCGAGAGCCAGGACCTGCTTCAGAACGCGCGAGAGAAGCTGCGGCGCAAGAAGCTGGACCTCATCGTCGCCAACGACATCACCGCCAGCGATGCCGGC
>JACQUE010000169.1 GCA_016210425.1 Chloroflexota bacterium
ACCTTCAGGAAGACGGGGTCCAGGTGGCCGATGGTGGGCGCGCCCAGGGCCTGGTAAACGCGGGGGTGGACGTTGCTCGGGCCGGGGCCCAGCAGGAGCCGCTCGGGCACGGACAGGTCGCCGAAAGAGGGGTTGCTCATCGTGCCGTCTCCTCGGGTCTTACTTGATCTGCGGCAGAAGCTGCTTGGCTTGTTCGACGAGCTGATCGTCGCCGCCCAGCGAGATCGCCTTCTTCAAGTTCGCGACCGCCTCCGCCTTGTCGCCGCTGGAATTGTAAAGAAGACCCCGCACGTAGTATGCGTAGGCCATCTTCGGGTCACGCTGGATGACCTGGTCGAAGTCGGCGATGGCGCGCTTGAAATCGAGCTTGGCTGTGTAGGCAAGGCCCTGGCTGATATAGGCCTCGATGTAGTCGGGGTTGAGCTTGATGGCTTGGTCGAAGTCGGCAATCGCCTTGTCCATGTTTCCCTGCCTCACGTATACGCTGCCGCGACCGTAGTAGGCGGCCGGGTTCTTGGGATCGATCTCGATGGCGCGGTCGAGGGCGGTTATGGCCTCGGCGGGGGTGTCCTTCGCGGCAGCCCCATCCTCCTCGGCAAGCCGGGGAGTCTCTGACGGCTCCGGCGAGTGAGCTGCGATGGTTGCTGCGGGCTGGGCCTGGGTTGACGCTGGTGGCGCCGAGGGCTTATCTCGGCAAGAGGCCAGCAGGATGGAGAAAGCCAGGATGGGCAGTAGGAAATACCTTCTATTCAACGGTTGTGCCTCGACCCAAGGCAGCTAGGCTTGCAGATCGCACGCTGTTTCCTCCGTTAACTTGGTTTCTGGGCAAGCCAAAGATAACACAAGACACACCAAGATTAAAGCGCTGAACGGAATCGTTAGTGTCCCATTGTCGAAGACGTTGCGGGGGGATGAAAACGCCTGTACCAGGTCGCCCCGAGCGCAGCGAGGGGTCTTTTGTCCCTAGCCTGGCCGAGAGATCAGCATGACATCTGGGTAGTCAGTCCCACATTTTCGGAGGAATGCTACATGTGGGAAGGTCCCAGAAAGGCTTGGTGGGCCTCCCTGGCTAGCTGAGGGATGGTTACCGGCGCCTGCTCACTGCTTGAGCTGGGCAATAAGGTCTTTCACCTGCTGGATGACCGTCGGATCATCGGTCAGCGAGATGAACTTCTCGAAGTCTGCGATGGCCTCCGGCTTCTTGTCCAGGGCCTGGTAAATGAGCCCTCGATTGGCGTAAGGTATAGCTGCCGTTGGCTCAAGGTCCATCGCCTTCTGCAGGTCGGCCAGCGCCTTATCCGAGTCGCCATTCTCGTAGTGGGCCAGCCCCCGGTCGTTGTAGGCAATAGCGGAGCTTCCGTCTAACTCTATGGCTTTGTCGAAGATGGTGATGGCCTCCGCCAGCTTGCCCTGCTCGGCCAGGTCGATGCCGTGCTGAAGAAGAACCTCGAGGTCGGACAGAGGGCCGCTCTCCGAGCTTTCTATACCGGTGCTCGTTGGGCCTGCCTTGCTGGAAGATCCGCCTCCGCAGGCGGTAATGATTAGCGGAAGCGCGATAAGCAGAAGGATGGGGAGAATCCAGAGAGAGCGTTTCAAAGAAGGCCTCGATTCAGTGGCAGGGGCGCGGCCCACGCCACACTTTTTGAAACCATTATGGCAGCGAGCGAACTAGGAGGCAAGGCAGGGGATTCCCTATTTAGTTGAGCTGGTTTCGCCTAAGCATTAACTTGGCATGTAAGTTATAAGGCAGCGGCAGAGGCAAGGGCTTTTTTGGTGCTTGACAACTTTCCGCTTGCAGCTTAAGATGGGGCCGTTTCGTAATCGGGAGTGACGGCTGTGAAACTCCGAGTGACATGGCTGACGTTACTCCCGGCATTCGTGGGCTTGGTCTTGCTGCTCTACTCGTGTGGCGGCGGTGATGGTAAGAGTGCGGCACCCACTACTGCCGGGCAAGCGTCTCTACAGGCCACCGTTCAAGCCCAGGCGACGCTTATCGCCCAGCAGGCTACGACTATCGCTCAGCTGCGGAGGGGAGCGACTCCCGAAGCGGGCAAGCCCGATCCGACGCCGGCGCCTCCCCAGAGCGAGAAGTCGGTCTACGTCGTACAGCCTGGAGATAACCTCAATGCCATTGCGCAGCAGTTCGGGGTGACTGTGGAAGCCATCGTCAAGGCGAATGGTCTAGCAGATCCCAACGTGCTTTCGGTGGGTCAATCCCTCAACATACCCCCCAAGCAGTGAGCTTCCGGCTGCTTGTTGCCGACCTCGACGGCACCCTCATCGGCCGCAATAGTGCGGTCTCCCCAAGGAGCAAGGAAGCAGTATCGCGGCTTAGGCAATCGGGCATTCGGTTCTCGGTTTGCACGGGTCGCATGCCTATCGCCTGCGCCGGCATCCTGCGGGAGCTCAACCTCGACCTCCTGGGGATCTTCGGCAATGGAGCCCTTGTCGGCAGCCCCTTCACCGCCCAGGAGATCTTTTGCCTGCCGATCGACAGGACGGTCGCTCAGGATGCCGTCCGCTTTTCGCGCCACACCGGCATGTCCATCGAGCTCTATACCCGCGAGGGCTGCTTCGTCGACGCCAGGACTGGCGCCACTGAGCTCCACGCCTCTATCCAAGGCATAGAGCCCCAGGTGGCCGACCTGCTCGACCTGGTTGCTCATGACAAAATCATCAAGGCATCCTTGGTAGCGACCACCTCCGAAGAGAAGGCGACGACGCGCCGGTTTGGGGAGGAGTTCAAGGGGCGGCTAGCCCTTGGCTTCGCCAAGCACCCGGCCTACCCCGGCACTGACCTCATTAACGTGACACATCCCGATGTGTCCAAGGGAAGAGCCCTGGCTGTCCTTTGCAGGCACCTGGGGGTGGCGCGAGAGGAAGTCGTGGCAATCGGCGATGGCGCCAATGACGTGCCGCTGCTGGAGGCCGCCGGCTACGGCATCGCCATGGGCGATGCGCCGCCCGAGCTTAAGGCGGTAGCCAGGTGCGCCACCCTATCTGTGGACGAGGATGGCTTCGCGGTGGCGGTGGAGAAGCTGCTCGCCTGAGGGCTATGTTTCCTCGGTCGGGCTGCGGTAGGTCAGTTCGCGGGCCTTTAGCAGCGACTTAATGCCCTCCTCCCAGGTCATTAGCGGCGTGATCTTGACGTCTTTGATTGCGCCTCCTGCAAAGACGGCGTGGGAAAAGGCCGCTACGCTGATGTTGTCCGGCATACGCAGAAGGCTTACGATGTCGTAGTCACCGAAGGCGAACCATGCGTCTTCGATGGTGCCGCCGAGCTTGTCGATCAGCGGTCGCACGGCCTCCATGCGGTCCTGAGGCTTGCGAGCCAGGGCAGCCCAGGCCTCCGGCGTATAGGATGCCTGTAGCAGATAGTAGGCCATCTCTATTCTCCTCTACACGATCAGGATCCCCGCGTGTCAGCTCACTGCGTCCGGATCGCTCTGGGGAATCCTGGCGTGATCGATTCTATAATTATATACCACGGCGCGGCTTCCTTAGCGAAGGTCTCGCCGCTGGCGCCCTGCGGTGACGCTGGGGCTGACAGCCGGGGTGGCAATGGCTTCAACAAAGAGGGCCGGCATCTGCCAGCCCCTGCATGTGCCGTCAAGCTACCGCTATGCAGGCAAACGCTCCACTATGTCCATGAAGTATACGTCGGGCGGCCCCAGAACGCCCGCCCGATCCATCGCCTGGCGCAAGTCCTCGGACTGGGCGAACTCGCGAGCCCGGCTTTGAGCATCCCATTCAAGAAGGACAAAGACCTCGTTAGGGTCGTCAACGCTTCGGAAAAGGAGCCCGCCCTGCGAGCCGGCATTGGCCCGCGTCGGCTCGTGCTCATCAAATATGGGCTTCCAGTTGGAGAAATCGGCGACCTTGTGTCGGACGAGCAGGTACGGCATAATTCACCTCCACCAGCCACAACTATCCCGGATTCAGACTCGTATCCTAATTATACAGCACAGAATGCAAGCCGACTGTGGGCCACCTTTGTGGTTGACACTAGTTGGAGTGGGTACGATAATGAGGCAGGTCGGAGACCATGCCCTCGCCGGCAGATAGAGATACCTCACAATGACGTCCCAAGTCTTCTACCGCAAGTGGCGCCCCAGCACTTTTGCTGAGGTAGTAGGGCAAGAGCCGGTAACCCGGACACTCCGTAATGCCCTCATTGAAGAGCGCCTCGCCCACGCCTATCTCTTCTGTGGGCCGCGCGGGACCGGCAAGACCAGCACCGCACGCATCCTGGCCAAGGCCGTCAACTGTCTGGGACCCACCGTCGACCGCGAGCCCTGCAACACCTGCTCCACCTGCCAGGCCATCTCCGAGGGGCGGGCCCTGGACCTCATCGAGATCGATGCCGCCAGCAATCGGGGCATCGACGAGATCAGGGACCTGCGCGAGAAGGTCAACTATGCCCCCAACGAGATGCGCTACAAGGTCTATATCATCGACGAAGTCCATATGCTCACCGAGCCGGCCTTCAACGCCCTCCTAAAGACACTGGAAGAGCCGCCTCGCCATACCATCTTCATCCTGGCGACGACCGA
The DNA here is from genome assembly GCA_016210425.1 of Chloroflexota bacterium. GTDB lineage: Bacteria > Chloroflexota > Dehalococcoidia > JACQUE01 > JACQUE01 > JACQUE01. Next base: position 4,554 of record JACQUE010000169.1, read on the forward strand.
AGTCCACAAGATCCCGGCGACCATCCTCTCGCGCTGCCAGCGCTTCGACTTCCGGCGCCTGCCCCTGGGCGCTGCTACCGACCGCCTGCGCCACATCTGCGCGGAGGAGGGTATCGAGGCGGAGGTGGAGGCGCTCAATCTCATCGCCAGGAGCGCTACGGGCAGCCTGCGCGACGCCGAGAACCTGCTGCAGCAGCTCCACTC